>JBCCCR010000052.1 GCA_039033415.1 Pseudomonadota bacterium
CCATCCGCTCAACGAACTGCTGATCGGGTGTGACTGCACGTGCGGGTGCAACCCAAGAAACCCTGGGGTCAGTGGAAACCTGGGGTCAGGAAACCGGGGTTCAGAGTAAAGGGACATGGTAACAACTCTGCCCCTTTACTCTGACCCCAGGTTTCCTGACCCCAGGTTTCCTCTGACCCCTGGGTTGCTTGGCTTGCACCCTCACGTGCAGTCACACGCGATCAGCAGTTCGTTGAGCTGATGGAATGCTTTCGGCTCCAGCCCGGAAATATCCCGGACCTTATCCAGCCTGGCGTAAATGGTGTTGGGGTGGACGGACAGCACGGCCGCGGCCTTCAGGATATTCATGCTGGCGTCCGCGTACGCGCGCAGCGTGTCACTCAGGACGTGGCCCGAATCATCGTCTTTTGCCCGTAAGGCCAGCGCCCAGTCTGGCAGCACCGGCCGCAACTCATCGCGCGCCGTATCGAGCGCCACCTGACGCAGCGTCAGTTCGCCAAAGCGCAGCACGCGGCGTTCCACGCCCGCCTGGTCCAGCGCCATCTTGGCCTGTCGCAGGCCGCTCGGCACCTTGGCTGTATGAAGCAGATCACTGCTGATGCCGACCAGTACGGCGTTGCCCAGCGTCGCCAGCCTCGCTGCGGCGCTGGCAGCCAGCGGCTGAGCCGGCTGTGTCCAGCCTGACAGGCGGTGAATCGCTGACAGCAGACCCACCACCAGGTTGTCGCGGACGTCGACGAGGCAATGGGCCGAGTCTGCGACAAACGCTTCGCTCAGCGCTTTGGCCAGGCGTCGCGCGCGCCGCGCGTTCAGCATCTCGGTGGGGTCGACAGATCGTGCCACCACCACGCAATAGGCTCGCCGCTGGTCCAGAAAGCCGGCATCCCCCAAGATCTTGGCGACGCGCCCGTCGGATTCGTCGTAGCCATGCAGCAGCATGTCGAGGAGCTGGCCCCGGCGATCGCTTTCCAGGTCGGCCAGCATTCGCACCTGATCCACATAGGCGCTGGTGCACACATTGCTAATGCCGTCGGTGTACTCAATCGCCAGGTCGGTCATGGCTTCCATGGCAACGGTGTCCACCTCAACGGTCGAACCAACACGGCGAAACCACGCCGTGAAAACGCGCTGGCCACAGCGGTAGGCGTGCAGGATCGCCTCCAGCGGAAAATGCTGCTCCGCGCGGTGACGCGCGTTGCGGTCAACGAACGCAAAGTCCTCGACATCGCGGCCGTCCAGCAGGTCCGTCATCTCGGTGACGTGATCGCGACAGTGCTGAGTCAGCTCCTGACGAATCTGTGGGTTACGGGTGGTTGAGAACGCTGGGATGTCCTGCAGTACCGCGTCTACCAGCGCCTGACTGACCTGGCTCTCCTGTTGTTTCATTGCCTGCGAAAGCCGGCTTGCAACCGGACTGCTCCGCAGGCGCTGTAGTGCTTCGCTCAGCGTTGAGTAGGCTTCAGACATCGCTTGATTGTAGAAACTACACAATTCAAAGCAACAAAAACCCGCGAAAATGCCCGATGACCCCTCATTTTCCTGTTGATAGTCTCTAGCTGTCGCCAAGAAGCGTTAGCAGCGGCATCGTCCAATCCAGAGGAGCAATACGTTATGCCCAAGTATCTGTTTGTTTATCACGGTGGTGATCACCCCGAATCGGAGGCGGAGAAATCCGAGGCGATGGACGCCTGGGGCCAGTGGTTCGGATCGCTGGGCAGCGCGGTGGTCGACGGCGGTAATCCAGTCGGGCAGTCCACCACAGTTAGCGCGGCCGGCGTTGTGGACAACGGCGGCCCAAACCCTGCGAGTGGCTATAGCATTATCGAGGCCAACGACGTGGAAGACGCCATTGGCAAGGCGAGAATCTGCCCCCTGATCACCATCCACGGCGGCTCGATCGAGCTGGCCGAAGCGAGCGACATGTGATGTTGGCTTTACCGGTCACGGCCCTCTATGCCGGGGTACTAGCGCTGGTGTTGATCTTTCTGGCGTTCTCCACGGGCGCGGCTCGCACCAAGGCTGGTGTGTCGGTCGGAGACGGTGGAGACACGGCCCTGCTGGTGGCGATACGACGCCATGGCAATGCGGTTGAGTGGGTGCCGATGGCGCTGATTCTGCTGGGCCTGATCGAAGCCAACGGTGCTCCTGCCGGCTTGCTCCACGGACTGGGCGGGGCGCTGGTGCTGGCCCGGATTGCTCACCCCCTCGGCCTTCACCATCAGCCTATGTCGCATCCGCTGCGCCTCGCGGGTGCGGGAACCACAACGCTGGTGATGCTGATCGCTGCAGGTTACGCCATCTGGCAGACCGTCAGGACGTTGATCTGATTCACGGCTGCTCAAAGCCGTCAGAAAACAAAGCGTCGCTCGGCCCGGCTTCCACCGCGCCAATATCGCAGGCTCCGTCGCTGCGGATAGCGCCCCGCTGATCGTCCGCCGGACAGAAAATGCTGCCGGCGTCGATCACGGGGCTGCCTGGCAGCGGCGCCATCGTGAGCGTTGCGCCGCCGTTGTCTTGGAGCGGGCCGAGCTGGGCGTCGTCGGTGATGACGTTGGCGCCGGTTTGTGCGCAGGTGCTGGTGAAAAACACGTTGTTTTCGTTTTCGACGATGTTGGCCATCGCGCCGAGGCAGTCTGCCCCACCTTCGGACAGCAGAATCGAGTCTCGGATCCGGGCGGTTCGGCCAGGACTTACCTCCAGCGCCGTGCCGGCCTGGGGCGTGGTCAGCACCATCGTGACGCTACGCAAATCGAGCTGGCTGTTGGCGCGCAAGCCATCATTGCCAACAACCGTACTGTTGACGAGCTGAAGCCGCGCCGTGTCGCTCGGAACGCCTTCCTGGTCTATCTGGGTTTCCGCCACGCTTTGCATCGAATCGACCAGCAGCGATCGACGAATGACTACCGTGTGGCTGCCGTCTTTCTGCATCACGGCTGAGCCGCGGCCGGCGGTGGCACGATTGTTCTCGAACGTTGAGGTCTCAATGATCAACGGCTCAGTGGGCATGTCGCCAGTGTTGGAAACGAGGACGGCACCGCCGTTTGGCGCCTCGTTGCCGGAGAAGCGGGTGGCGCTGACGTTTTTCTGGACCGGGTCAGCACCCCCGTGATCAACCCAAAGGGCGCCACCGCCGTCAATGACGCCGGTGGCCGTATTGCCGGAAAAAATGCTGTCGGAAATCTGGAGCGGACCGATGCTGTAGACGGCGCCGGCATCCCCGGCGAGGTTATCTTCAAGAACGACGTTGTCGAGCGTGAGCCCGCCCGCTGCGATGATGCCCCCCCCGACCGCCATCGACTCACACTGGCTGATTACGCTGTTGGACACGACCAGCGGCGCCAGCGCGGAAATGCCTCCGCCGTTGTTGCTGGAAAAACCCTGCGTCAGGTGCAGATTTCGAAGGGCAACGCCGGGTGACTGGTTACTGATCAGCATCAGCTGAACCAGATTTGACCCGCTGATCTCAAGTGTCCCGTCCTCTGGCCCAAGCAGACGGAGGCCTGCTTCAACAAGCAGTCGGTCGGTAAGAAATATCTGCCCGGGTAGAACTGTCGGGCTAAAGCGAATCGTGTCGAACTCGTCGCCGGGCCGGGACGTGGCAAGGCAGCCACCCACATTACCGCCGGTATTGATGGATTCAACTGCCTCCCGTAGCGAGCAGCCGGCGGGGTTCAGGTCGTCCGACAGAGTGTCAACAGTGAACTCCCGATATGTTGGGAGAACCACCTGTGCCAGCGATGGTAACGAAACGACTAGGCAGGACAGGCAAACAATCACGGTTAGCCAGATGTCAGTCTGGATAAATCGATGGCCGCGACGTCTGGCGCAGAAATGCGGGTTGACTGTTATTTTGTCCATGCCCTTACAACGACGGGCCACGCTAAAGCGCACAGCAGCGAGTTAGTCCCCCGCAGAGGTTTACCGATCACGGTTTTTGTTCTGCCATAAAGGTCGTCTGCGGCAATGTGGTGACGGTACTTGAAGAAAGGATTAACGCGCGATCGACGGTTTCTTGTCGTTCTGCGCGCCACACTGAGAGTGTCAAAATTCAGGTATTCCCATGGAATCCACAACAATCCGCCCGGCAGAGGTGGACTACTACAATCGACTGGCCGATCAGTGGTGGGATCAAACCGGGCCCTTTCGCCCGCTGCATGAGCTGAACCAGCTGCGCGTAAGGTGGATTGTTGATCAGCTTCGGGCGCGTGGACGAACGTCGGATGACTCTGATCGGCCGCTCACCGGGCTGCGCGTCCTGGACGTGGGTTGTGGTGGCGGCATTCTGAGCGTGGCGCTGGCCCGCCTGGGGGCCGACGTCCACGGTATCGACGTGGCGGAGCGTAATATTGCCGTCGCGCAGACCCACGCCACTCGACTTGGCCTGCCGATCCGCTATGAGCACACGCCTGTTGAGACGCTAGCCGCGAGCGGAGCCCGTTTCGACGTGGTCTTTTCCATGGAGGTCGTCGAGCATGTGGATGACCTGCCCGTGTTTATGCAAGCCAGCTGCGAGCTGGTTGCTGACGACGGCCTCATGTTCGTGGCAACCATCAACCGCAACCCGATCGCTTGGCTGACCGCCATTGTCGGCGCCGAGTACATTTTGCGCTGGCTGCCTCGAGGCACTCATCACTACGCGCTGCTGCGCAAGCCTTCCGAAGTTGCCGCCTTGATGAGTGAGCACGGTGTGGAACCCCGGTCGTGGTCGGGCGTTTCCGTGAACCCGCTCACGCGCAACTTCAAGCTGACGCCTAGTCTGCTGGTGAACTACATGCTTGTCGCGACCAAATACCAAAGGCCCGAACTATTGTGAGCGCAACAACCCTGGAGCCCTTGGACCAGCTTGAGCTGCCGACCAGACTCATCCGCGATCTTCGCTCGGACCATGCCGGCGAAACCGGTGCCGTTGCTATCTACGACGGGATCCTGGCGATCAGTCGCGATCCGGAAATCGTCCAGTTCGCCCGTGAGCATCGCGACGCCGAGCGCGTGCATCTGGCGTTTTTTGAGGAATGGCTTCCGAAGCACGCCAAGACTCGACTCACGCCGGTGTGGTGGCTCGCAGGCTGGGCGCTTGGCGCGATCCCTGCCATATTTGGACGCCGAGCCGTCTATGCGACTATCGCCGCGGTGGAAACCTTTGTGGTGAAACACTACGAGGACCAGATAGTCGAGCTCGACAAACGCGAGGAATGGCAAGCGCTGGCAGAGCAGCTGCGCCAGTTTCAAGCGGAGGAAGATCACCACCGAAAGGATGCGGCGGACCGCAAAGACGGCAGCCCTGGCCTGATCGGTCGCGCCTGGAGTGCGTTTGTGGGAGCCGGATCAGCTGCCGGGGTGGTGGCGGCGCGTTTGCTCTGAAGCGCCGCGCCACCAGACGCAACAACGTGTTGGCGCCGATTCTCCTGAGGTCGGTGCCAGCGGTCTCAGGTTTATTCCAGAAAGGATTACTATTCGACTCACCTTGCGGGAGGAAGCTCCAGCAAAGGACTTCCCCCGCTGCGATTTTTGCGTCACTCTTGCGCCATGATCCTCGGTCTTACAACCGACCAGGCCCTGCTGTTTGCGCTGGTCCTGGTGCTTTTTGGGCTGCTCATCTGGGGCAAAATTCGTTACGACGTCGTCGCATTTGGCGCGCTGGTTGCGGCTTACCTGTTCGGGGTGATTCCCAAAGGTGAGGTTTTCTCCGGTTTCGGTCATCCGGCCGTGGTGATCATCGCGTTGGTGCTGATCGTGAGTCGTGGGCTGTCTCGGTCCGGTGCCATTGAGCTGCTCGCGCGCCAGCTGCTGAGCGCCAGTCATGGGATACGTCTCCACATCGGGATTATGGGCGCTGCGGCGGCGGCGCTATCCACGGTGATGAACAACGTTGCCGCGCTGGCGCTGCTGATGCCGGTGGATATCCAGGCGGCGCGCAAGGCCAAGCGCAGCCCGGCGATGACGCTAATGCCGCTGTCGTTCGCGTCCATTCTCGGCGGCATGGTCACCCTGATCGGAACACCGCCCAACATTGTGATTGCCACCTTCCGAGAGGATGCGCTGGGTGAGGCCTACAGCATGTTCGACTTTGCGCCGGTGGGTGCCGCAGTCTCGGTGGTCGGCGTGCTGTTTGTGGTGCTGGTGGGATTCAAGCTGATCCCGGTGGCGCGAGGTAAGTCCGACACCGGTAAAGATCTCGCAGAATTTGGGGACTTCATCGCTGAGGCCAGTCTGCGGGAAGACTCGCCGGTGCTGGAACAGCCGCTCGAATCGCTAGACGACCTGGCGCTGGAAAACGAGGTGGAGCTGGTCGGATTGGTTCGTCGCGGTAAACGCCTCCCGGGCACGGGACACGGCAACGTGGTGAAAAAGAGCGACCTGATTGTGTTGGAGGGAGCCCCGGACAATATCGACCGGTTTATCGGCGCGGCCAAGCTCAACTATGTTGGTCAGGCCACGGCCGGTGACAACGGCGGTGCCGCCTCCGCGGCGGTGGACGTCATCGAATGTGTGGTGCCACGTGGCTGCCGAATTGACGGGCGTACGGCTGACGAAATCCAGCTGCTCTATCGTCAGGGCGTGTCGCTGATCGGCGTTTCCCGTTCGGGCAAGCGCACCCGTAAACGCCTGCGCCGGCTCACCATTCGGCCGGGTGACATCCTGCTTTTGCTGGGTCCAGCCAATACGCTGAATGATGTGGTGGGCTGGCTTGGATGTCTGCCGCTGGCGGATCGAGGGCTCGAGATTGTTCAGCGGTCCAAAGCGGCACTTGCCGTAGGTCTCTTTGCGGCGGCCATCCTGGCCGCCAGCCTCGGCTGGGTTTATCTGCCGGTTGCTCTGGGCGCTGTAGTTGTCGGGTACGTCGCGTTTAACATCGTGCCGCTCAGCGAGCTGTTCGACTCCGTCGAATGGCCGGTCATTGTATTACTCGGATCGATGATCCCTATTGGCGTGGCGCTGGAGGTCTCCGGCGGCACGGAGGTACTGGCCAATGGGCTGGTGGGTCTGACCCAGGGCTGGACGCCGCTGGCTGTGCTGGCAGCTCTGATGGTGATCACGATGACGTTGTCAGATGTGCTCAACAACGTGGCGACTGCACTGATTGCCGCCCCGATTGCCATCGATGTGGCCAACCGCCTGGACGCCAACCCGGATGCGTTTCTGATGGGAGTCGCCGTGGCGGCAAGCTGCGCGTTCCTGACGCCGATTGGCCACAAGAACAACACGCTGATTCTCGGCCCGGGCGGCTACCAGTTCGGCGACTACTGGCGGATGGGGCTGCCGCTGGAGATTCTGGTGCTGCTGGTGTCGATTCCGACGATCGCCATCGTTTGGCCGCTATAAATACAGCGGCGCCCCGATCATCTCATCGGCTGAAGCTAGCCGCCGTGAGCCGCCGTTTCTGAGCGCCGCTAGGCGTTCTGCCGCAGCCGCGAACGAATCAAAAAACGACGTTCGGTGCTGTTGTCGAGGCTGAACATGCCGCCACGCCCGGGCACCATGTCGAGAATCAGCTGGGTATGTTTCCACGCTTCGTACTGCGGGCCGGAGATATAGAACTCCGCGCCACCCACTTCACCCAGCTTGACGTCTTTGGAGCCCAGCGGAAACTCGCCTTTGGGATAGCACATAGGCGATGACCCGTCGCAGCATCCGCCTGACTGGTGGAACATCACTTCGCCATGGGTTTGCTGGATTTCCCGCAGCAGTTCCAGGGCCGCTTCGGTCGCAACTACTGGTGCCTCAGGGTCGGTGCCGGGAACCGGCGTTTCGTCGGTGGCGCAGCTGATCGACTCGGTCATCGTGAGATCCTAGAGGAAAAGTGGGGCCCGGAGGCCCCGCCGTTGATTGACTCGGGGCTTCAGAAAAAGCCCAGCTTGTCCGGGCTGTAGCTCACCAGCATGTTCTTGGTCTGCTGATAGTGGTTAAGCATCATTTTGTGGTTCTCGCGCCCGATGCCTGACTGCTTGTAGCCGCCAAACGCCGCGTGCGCCGGATACAGGTGGTAGCAGTTGGTCCAAACCCTACCGGCTTTAATGGCACGGCCGAAGCGATAGGCCTTGTTGCCATCGCGGGTCCAGACGCCCGCGCCCAGTCCGTACAGCGTGTCGTTGGCGATCTCGAGCGCCTCGTTGTCGTCCTCGAAGGTGGTGACGGATACGACGGGCCCAAAGATCTCTTCCTGGAATACGCGCATCTTGTTGCTGCCGCGAAGGATGGTTGGGTTGATGTAGTAGCCTTCTGCGAGGTCACCTTCCATTTGCCGTTCGGTTCCCCCCAATAGAAACTCCGCGCCTTCCTGACGGCCGATATCGAAGTAGGAGAGGATCTTCTCTTTCTGCTCGGATGACGCCTGCGCGCCCATCATCGTGTCCGCTTCGCGCGGGTCACCCAGTTTGATCGCCTTGGTTCTTTCGATGGCCCGGGCCATGAACTCGTCGTAGATGTCCTCATGGATCAAGGCACGCGACGGGCAGGTGCAGACCTCACCCTGGTTGAGGGCGAACATGACAAATCCTTCCAGCGCCTTATCGAGGAAAGCATCGTCTTCGGCCATCACGTCTTTGTGGAAGATATTGGGCGACTTGCCGCCGAGCTCCAGCGTGACGGGGATAATGTTTTCGGTGGCGTACTGCATGATCATCCGACCGGTCGTGGTTTCTCCGGTGAAGGCCACCTTGGCGATGCGGTCGGACTGCGCCAGCGGCTTGCCGGCCTCGAGACCAAAACCGTTAACCACGTTCAGCACACCCGGCGGCAGAATCTCGGCGATCAGCTCGCAGAACGTCATGATGGTGCCAGGGGTTTGCTCGGCAGGCTTAAGCACCACACAATTGCCCGCCGCGAGCGCGGGTGCCAGTTTCCAGGCCGCCATCAGCAGCGGGAAGTTCCAGGGAATGATTTGTCCGACAACACCTAGGGGCTCATGGAAGTGATAGGCGATGGTGTCGTTGTCAATCTCACCCATCGAGCCCTCCTGGCCACGGATCACCGACGCAAAATAGCGGAAGTGATCGATCGCCAGCGGCAGGTCAGCCGCCCGGGTTTCGCGGATGGCTTTGCCGTTGTCCCAGGTTTCGCAGATGGCCAGCAGATCGAGGTTGTCCTCCAACACCTGCGCAACGCGCATGAGCATGTTCGCGCGGTCCGTGGTGCTGGTTTTGCCCCAGGCATCTTTGGCCGCGTGGGCAGCATCGAGCGCGAGGTTCACGTCGACCTTGCTCGAGCGAGCAACCTCGCCGATGGCTTTACCGGTCAGGGGGCTGATATTGTCGAAGTACCGACCGTCGCTGGGCGCGAGAAATTCACCGCCGATAAAGTTGTCGTAGCGATCGGCAAACGGCGACATTTGGGCTGTCGCCTCCAGATTGGTCATGATGTTCATTAGCGCCTCCAGCGAGTGTGTTTTTGCGACTTCACGCGTTGCGAAAATCCGGTGCCCGAGCGGGCATTTGCGGCTTCCACGGGACCTTCATGTTATCACGCAGGGGTTGCGTTTCAAGAAAGGCTAATCACCGCGTTTTCCACCGCAGTTTCAACATCTTGACGATGGTGCCCGCCTCCGCGAAGCGCGATGCCGGGAGGGTCGAAAGTGACGGAACCGGGCGGTATATCCGGGCTGAAGTGTATCTCTGATGCCCCCTCGGTGAGGGCTGTAGCGACCTGGCTCCGGATCGATTATTTCAACGCCTGCGCCGGTCCGTTCGGCCAGCCACTCAACCCCCTCTTGCGTGTCGGGCACGCTCAGGCCGATCTGATCGAGCTGAAAGCCGTGGCCGCGCTTCAAGATCCTAGCTAACGATTTACACCGGCCTGCTGGCGCTTCGAAAAAACCGATCGGTCGTCGTTTCATCGCACCCCGAACGTGTTGCTGTCGAAACGCAGACAGCAACAACTTGAAACTCTCAGGCTCTTTACAAAGTCAATTATGATAATGATAATCATTTGCATTATAGGTTAAGAGCGATATCCATGCAATTTTCCGAAACCGCACTGTCCCCCCGCGAACGACTGGGGAGAATCAAGACCCGCATGCGAGAAGTTGCTGAAAGCGAGCTCGCAACCTATGCGCTTTACCATCACATCAGTTGTCGTTCGTCACATCACGCAACCCCGGCCCTGGCCCGCCTCTCTCAGACCGCGCAGATCGAAGACATGGATCACTATTGGCTAATGCAGAGCGGCATTCGACGTCTCGGAGGCGTCGAGCCAATTCCGGACGACACCCTCGTGGGGCTCTTGGAAGACAGCGATCTGCGCCGCACCGCGCTGCGGGAGATCCTGAGGCTTCTGCGTGACGCCGAGGCCCGCTTGGTACATGGCTATCAAGAAATTTGCGCCCTGGCGATGGAGTTCGACTACCAGATTTTTGATCTCGCCTTTCGCAATATGCAGGAGAACGCTCTTCATCAGGCCTCCCTGGAGTCGATTCTTCGCGGCAGCCAAATCCCGGCAGAGCCACAGCGACCTCGCGACCGTTGACCGACCGAACCTTGATCAAGGCTGCTGCGGGGCGACGTCGCCTGGCGGTCACCAAAGACCGCTGGCTCATGACGCTGATCGTGGCCAACCTGGCTATCTTGCATCAGGCAGACCCGGTGCTGTTTCGGCTCATCGCCGAGTCCCTAAGCGACGCCTATCTGGGCGTCAGCGTCTTCGTCGCGCTGACGCTTGCAGGCTTTTACCTGCTCGAACGACGTTTCAAACATCGCGTGCTGCAGACCCTCCACCGCGGATCACTTTGGCAGGTGCCCTGCGCTTCGCTGCTCGGCGCCCTGCCGGGCTGCGGCGGTGCCATTATCGTGGTCACTCAGTTTGTCCACGGACAAATGAGCTTCGGGGCGTTGGTCTCGGTCTTGATCGCCACTATGGGTGACGCGGCGTTCCTGCTCCTGGCGCGAGAACCGGCGACGGCGCTTGCCGTATTCTCGGCTGCCCTGATTGCCGGCACCGTGACCGGCTACCTGGTCGACCACCTCCATTCCGAGGGATTTATGCGGCAGCAGAGTCCGCCGCGTCAGAGGCTCAGCGGCATGGCCACCGAAGTGCCCGTTCAGCTTCGGCGCCTGTTCTGGATGCTGCTCGCCCCTGGCGCTGTGCTTGGAACGCTGAATTGCCTTCAGCTCGAAGCGCCCTTCGGCGGCATCGAAGCGCTGGGCATTGCCCTCAAGGATTGGGTGGGTTTTATCGGAGCGCTGCTGTGCGTCACTGTCTGGTGCAGCCAGCCCCTGAACTCCTGGACCGCACGCTTTGCTCAGAAGCCACGCAGCGCATGCCTAAAGGAGGCTGCTGTCGCCGAAACCAGCTTTGTCTCTGTATGGGTCATCCTCGGTTTCCTGTCATTTGAGCTCGCGGTCTACTTCACCGGCCTGGACATGAAAACACTGTTCTTCTCGGTCGGCGCTGCGGCACCGCTGCTAGGCGTGCTGGTTGGGTTGATCCCCGGATGCGGACCACAGATTCTCGTGACGGCTCTCTATCTCCAGGGGGTGGTTCCCCTGTCGGCCCAGCTGGCGAACGCGATCAGTAATGACGGTGATGCCTTGTTTCCAGCGATCGCGCTAGCGCCGCGTGCCGCGGTGGCCGCAACGCTCTACAGCGCGGTGCCGGCCCTGCTGATCGGCTACGGCGTCCGGGCCCTGGGGCACTAGACCGCCCAAGTCTAAGCGGTTCTCCCTTTGGGTTGCACGGATCAGCAACCGGCTAGATTTCACCTAGCGTTGAACTCCTGTTCCGTTCAATCAGGATCCAACCGGTTCGGACGTCCGGCAAGCCGACGGTATGAAATGCCAACTATTCGGACGGGCTGCGGAGAAACGCGAGTGTATTTTACGAAACATGAGTCAGGTATACGCATTCATCAGACGCCCTGGCTGATCGTCGTGTTGGCTCCGCTGGCCGCTGCCTATTTCGCCATCACGCTTTGGGACACGTATCGTGCCGCCGAGATGGCAAGCCCTCGAGGCTTGGCTCTGTGCACCGGCGCCCTGGTTTTCGCGTGGTCCTTCGGTACCCTGCGGCTGGTGAGCATCATTCACTTTGACCGTCGAAGCCAAAGCATCCGATGGCGGCGCATGACGCTGCTTAGGCGAGAGCAGGTGGAAGTCCCGTTCAAGGAGATTGAGCGCCTCGCACTCGCCGACTCGGAAAAGGGGCGAGCTGGCCTTCAGCGCCTGTACGTAAGAATGCGCAGCGGCGACGAGCTGACCCTGTTGCCGAGTTTCGACCCTGCGCTCGAGACCAGTCTTGAACTGCTCAGCGAAATCCGAGCCGTGCTGGCCAACCGCTAAACAGCCGCCAAGCTCACGTGGCTTATCGAGCCGAGACGCCAGATTTTAGAAGTCGGCGTAAACCCGGAAGCCGATGACGCTCGGCGCGCCGACTCGGCCAACCGCGATATCCAGCGCGTTATCGAAGGTGTTTTGGACGATGTATTCCTCATCGAAGAGGTTGTTGGCGTAGATCTCCGCGGTGAAACGCTCATGTTCGTAGCCGAC
This sequence comes from Pseudomonadota bacterium, assembly GCA_039033415.1. Classification (NCBI taxonomy): domain Bacteria; kingdom Pseudomonadati; phylum Pseudomonadota; species Pseudomonadota bacterium. Next base: position 12,477 of record JBCCCR010000052.1, read on the forward strand.
TATGGCGTCCACTACAAAATAAGACTCATTCTTCACGTCTGGATCGTTCTGGACAAAGGCGAAAGCCTCGTCAGCGTAGCGCGTACGGAGGTTTAGAAACACGCCAGACGGATGGGAATAGCGTCCGCCAAGGCCTGCCGTCCAGGGCGGGGCGGCGGCGAACTCGTTGCCCTTGAGATCAATCTCATCGATTGAAATAGCCGATTCGGTGAACTCCGTATCGGTAAATCCGACGTTGGCGAAGATTTCGAGCTCCGGCGAAAGCTGGGTCAGGGTCTCCACTTCAAAGCCGTAAAGCCGTGATGCGCCAACGTTTTCTGTGATCCGATCCAGCGGGTTGTTCGACAGCTGCAGGTTGATCTGCTGATCTTCGTAGTCAATGTAGAACGCGTTGGCGTTGACTGTCAGGCGCCGATCAAACCACTGCGAACGCAGCGCAAACTCGTAGTTCCAGGTGAACTCCGGTTCGAAGCGATTCACGATACCGGCAGCCTCCAGCACACCTTGGTCCGTCGGATCACCGCCGCCGGGAATCGGCAGCTGGGCTCGGAAAAAGTTAAACGACAGGCCGCCTGCCCGGTACGCGCGCTGAGCGCTGAAGGAGGTGGAGAGGTCGTCATTCCAGTTATACGTAGCCACAAACTTGGGCAGGAACGCGTCAAAATCATTGTCAGCGATCAGGTCAACTTCGCTCGTGAACTGAGCGGCCAGGCCGGCGAGGATTGGGTCGAGGAGGGGGTCGCCCGTGACGATCGCGGGCACCGTCAGCGTGTCGAAGACGGTTTGGTCAATTTGCTCATTATCGTAGCGGGCGCCGAAGGTCAGGCTCCAGTTATCCGTAAGGTCAACGGTCGCCTCACCGAAGATGGCGTAGTTGCGGATGTCGTCTGACGTGAGCGAACTGCTGGAAATCGGAAACTCAGGAACCAGCGAAACGATCTGAGCCCGAATCGCCGCGGCTTGCGCGATCTGTTCCGGCGTTGGCATGGTGGTCCCAAACAGTATCGAGGCGAACGTTGGCGGACGAGGGAAAACCGGATCCGACTCAACCGCTGCACCGGCTGCGCCATCGTTGCGGAAGCTAGTGGCGCTGTCGAAGCCGAACAGTCCAAATAGGCCTGTCCAACGATCCCCATCATAGGTCAGGCGGAGCTCCTGACTGAAAGTGTCTTGATCCGTGAGCGAGATGCCAGGGTTATCTGGGCCGGACGGATCGTTCGTGGGGTCGAACTGAAACTCCCGCTCGCTCTCAATATAGGAGGTCACGCTGGTCAGCGACAGGCGATCGCTCAGCGCATAGTCGATGACGGCTGAGACCTGAAAGGCGTCAATGTTGTCGCGGTCGATGGTGTTCTGCTCGGACTCGCGCTGGCCCGAAAATCGTTCAAGGATAATGCGGTCTTCGCCGATTTCGCTGTCGATCAACGTACCCATGAGCCGTACCTCAAGATTGGGCGCAGCCTCGGGCGCCAAAAGCAGCTTGGCGCGAACGGTGGTGTTTTCCCGCGAGTCGATGTCGTCGCGCTCGAGAAACGGATTGTCGGCGAAGCCGTCGGACTCGGTTCGGTCCGCGGACAGACGCAGGCCGGCCTGGCCATTAACAATCGGCACGCTGATTGCGCCGGAGGTTCGCCAGGCGTTGTACTCGCCGTAGCTGGCCTGAAGCCGGCCATCAATTGCCTCCAGGTTCGGATCAGTCGTTCGCGCAACGATGGCTCCAGCCAGCGCGTTGCGGCCCTGAATCGTTGACTGCGGTCCGCGAAAAACCTCAACCGCGCTCACGTCCCACAGGTTGAGTCCGTCCCCGAAGTACAGCGAGTTGGGCACAAAAGCACCGTCCAGATACACCGCTGAGACGTCGCTGGTTTGATCACCCGGCGACGCGCCGCCGTTTGGAATGCCACGAATCGAAAAGCCGCGGTCGCCGAACAGGCCGGCCACGTTGGCGGTCTGGTTCAGGGCGTCATACATGCTGACGAAGTTCTGGTCGACGATCGTGTATTCGTCAAATACGGCGACGGACGTCACCGTATCCTGCAGCGATCTTTCGATCTTTTGCCCGGTCACGATCACCTCTTCGAGATCCTCGTCGGCTGCCGGTTTTGCTTCTTGAGCGCTGCTGGCGAAAGTGATGGTGAGGGTAAGAAACGTTGTGAGTGCGCACGGTCCAGGCCGTAGCGCCGCAGATTGGCTATTCATAGTGATGGTCGGCAGATAACTTGAATCGCAATCGTGTAGCAAATACAAATGATTATCAAGTACAATGAGTGGACGGGTTGTTGCGAAGGCTCCTTGAGAAAGCTGTTCTGAGTGACGCATCGCGAAAGCGACAGGATCGGCGATCGGTACTGCAAGCCCGCCTTGCTAGTTAATTGCTCACGTTGCTTGCCTGGTGAGCGACCTAGAGCCTAGGTTCACCGTGCGGCACCGGATTCTCAGCTCTAGCGAGAATCTGGTTTGCCCATAGTGATCTCGTGCCGCAATTTACCCGGCGGTCACCACCAAAGGGCTAACGGTTAACCCGCCAGGCCGAGCTTCTGCTTGATCCGATCGCTCGTCAGGTGCTTGACGGCGTCGAACGGGTCGCACTTGCCCGTCGGGTCGAAGTCGATTGGGCAGATTTTCTTGGCCACCTTGAGTGCCGGTCCGTGCAGCGGTTTGCTGCGCATCCCGATTCCCATAATTGCGGCGCCCATGGCCATCTGGGTGTCGATATCCTGTTTGCCAAACTCTTTGTCGACGCGCTTGACGACGTTCATGAAGTACGCGTCGTCGGGCGCCGCTTTGGTCTTGGACTTCGAGAACTCGTACTGCAGGCCGTAGGCGCACTGTTTCCGGATTGAGTCGTCGCTTGCCATCCAGTCGTCAGCCAGCTCGCGGGCAAAGCTCGTCTTGGCGAGCGTTGCACCGCATGATGAGAACACGTGGGCGAGGTAACCGCCTGACAGATTGTCGACCTGCCCCTCAACCTGGTCACGGGTCATCTGCTTAGGGTCGTCGATCAGCAGCGCGATCACCTTGGCGTCGTAGACTTTGGTGTTCCACAGCTGTTTGGCGAGTTTGTGGTCCTTGCCCACCTGTTTGGCCAGCTTCCGCAGCACCGTCAGGCCGATGCCGAAACTTTTGAGCCCGCTGTCTTTCGCCATCTTGTCCCAGTTGGCGATACCGCGCTCGTTCTGGTTGGCCTTGAGCAGGTCCATGACTTCAGTTTTTGTCATAACAATGTTCCGGCATTGCGTGGTTTATCCCTATCTTACAGGACCGAAAAGCCGACTCGGAGGCAGAGTTCATGGGTGGCGCGGCCCGCGCTTGACATCGAGCCGACGGCTGTCGACTATCGAAATGAAACCCTTATCCATCGTTGTGCTGCGCGTTTTGTGCCGCGGTGATGGCAACAGACTCAGCTGATCGGGATGAACGAGCTTACCCCCGAAATTTATGACGCGCTCAAGAAGCTGGCCCGGGGCCAGCGTCTTCGGGTATGGGCCAAACAGCCGCTCTCCACGCGCAGCATTATTCATGAAGCCTATCTGAAGCTGGTCGAAGCGCGCCCCGACGTTGAGAGCGAGAGCTTTCTGCTGATGGCTTCGAGCGCGATGCGCAGTGTCCTGGTCGACAACGCTCGTCACTGGCAGCGACAGAAACGGGGCGGTGACACCACCGACGTTCCGCTGGATCAGGTTCAGCTGGTCTCACTGCACCGTACCGATGAGCTGATCGAACTCGACAAAGCGTTAAACGAATTGGAGGCCGACCATCCGCGTCTTGCTCAGGTTTTTGAGTGCCGAACGTTTGGCGGTCTGTCCATTGAGGAGACCGCCAAGGCGGCGGGGCTCTCGCCGGCCACGGTGAAACGGGATTGGTTGGCCGCCCGCACGCTGCTTTATCAGAAAATGTCGTTAGACCCTGCGGAGGAGCCATAGCGCTGCTGTGGTAAGCAAAGCTCAAGCGGAAGCCATTTTTCTGGCTGCCTTGGATCAAGATGAGGCGTCGCGCGATGGCTTCCTCGATGAGGCTTGTGCGGATGATGCCGATCTTCGCCAGGCCGTTGAGGAACTGCTGATCAGCGCCGGGAAGGCCGGAACCTTTTTCGATCAGTTGTCTAGCGATCTCCTGGAGCGGCAGTCCGAAGAGCTGGAGGACTTTGCCGCGCGTGGGCATCGGGTTGGCGCCTATCAGATCGAGCACCTGGTGGCGCAAGGGGGCATGGGCGCGGTGTTTTTGGCGCGACGCGCAGACGGCCACTTCGAGCGTCAGGTCATCATCAAGATGATGCCGATGACGTTCGCCAATGAACGCATGGCCGAGCGTTTCGCTGAGGAAATGCGCACGTTGGCCGCGCTGTCACACCCCCACATCGCGCAGCTTCACGACGCCGGCGTGGACGACGAGCTGGGTGCGTACTTCGTGATGGAGTATCTGGAAGGGGTTCCCATCACCACCTACTGCCGGGAGCAAAAACTCCGGCCAAAGGCGATCCTGTCGCTCATGGCGGATCTCATGGAGGCCGTCAGCTATGCTCACAGAAACCTGGTCATCCACAGTGATATCAAGGGCAGTAATGTCCTGGTGACGAGGGAGGGGGTGGTCAAGCTGCTGGACTTTGGCATCTCGCGAACCAGTGGCGATGAAGGCGGCGCTGAGGGGTATTCCCCGGGTGCCGCAGCGCCCGAGCAGCTTGATGGCGGCCGGGTAACCACCGCCACCGACAGCTATCAGTGTGGGCTGCTGCTCGCGGAGCTCCTGACCGGATGCGGCTCGAAGCCCGGGGAGGCGCCCGACCTGGCGGGGCTGCATCCGGAGCTGGTTGCGCTGATCCAGCGCGCAACACATCGGGATCCGGACTGTCGCTATCCGGGAGGAGCCCAGCTGGCCAGTGATCTGTCCCGCTTCCAACAGGGGCTACCGCTCGAGGCGCTGCCGCCGACCCGATCGTACCTGCTGAAGAAATTTGTCAGCCGCAATCGGGTGAGCGTTGCGTTTGGGCTGCTGATAGTCGCGCTGGTTGTTGGCTTCGCGATTGCAACAGCGCAACAGGCCGAGCGCGTTCGCGACGAGCGCGACCGAGCGCGTCTGGCTTCGCAGGAGGCGGCCCAGGAACGTGATCGGGCGGTCAGCGTCACCGACCTCCTGATCAGCGTGTTTGAAACCGCCAATCCGGAGGTCAATCCAGGCGCGGATCCCGAAACACGCAAGGCGCTTGCGCAAGGATTGGAGCGCCTGCGCAGCAACCCGGCGAGTCTCGGGGAGACCCGGATTGACCTTCTGCTGGTTATCGCCCGCACCTATGAGGGGCTCGGTGAGTTTGAGCAGGGTAAGGCAGTGCTGGAGGAAGCCACGTCGCTGCTGCCGCCGAGCCCAGCTACGCCGGGCGCGGCGCAACGCCAGGCGAGAGTCAGGGCGCAGGTGGGCGAAAACGCCCGCCTTCGGGGGCAGCTGGAGGCGGCGGATAACGCCTATACCGAAGCACTTGAGCTGCTCCGGACGTTTGCCGTGAATTCCCCGGAGCTGGAGGCCGATTTTTTGGGCCGGCGCGGCCGGGTTCGCGGTCTTCGGGGCCAATTTGCGATGGCGAGAGAAGACCTGTCCGCGGCGGCCGAGTTTGAGCTGACGCTTAAGGGCGCGGAGAGCCTGGCTTACGCCGAATCCCTCAACAATCTCGCTTCGATCGAGTTTTCGGAGGGTCGTTACGACGCCGTTCGAGAGCTGCTGGGCCAATCGCTACAGATTCGGGAAGCCAAGATCGAGGAAACGCCTGAGCTGCGCCTGGACTCAGCCTACGCCACCACCATCAACAATCTGGGGTTGGCCCACTTCCGGCAAGGTGATCTAGCCGTCGCAAAATCGTATTTTGAACGCGCGGTTGCGCTGCGCCAGGAGGTTTATCCGCAGCCGCACCCGGAGCAGGCTCAGTCGCTCACCAACCTGGGCCTGGTGCTCGACGCGCTGGGTCAGAGCGACGACGCGCTTTTGCCTCTCACCCAGGCCTTGGACATCCGACTCGCTGCGCTTGGCGGGGAGCACATGCGGGTGGCTGAGTCGCTCAACAATCTGGGTATGCTCCATCTGTCTGCGGCCCGCTTCCAGGACGCGGAGGCGCAATACCGAGAGGCGCTCCCGATTGTGGAAAAGGCGCTTGGTCCAGATCATCCCGTGACCGCAACGGTGGTGAGCAACCTGGCTCAGTCATTGCTGGAACTGGGTTCACTTGATGAGGCAAGAGACGCCTATCAACGTTCGCTCACCGTTCGTGAAGCAAAGCTGCCCGAAGACCATCTGTTTATCAGCTACAGCCTGCTTGGTCTGGGTCGGGCCCTGGCGCGGCTAGGCGAGGAGGAAGACGCGTTACCGTTGCTCGAACGGGGCCTCGCGGTGCGTGAAGCCAAACTGCCGGAAACGCATTGGCTGGTGGGGGAAGCGCAGCTGTTTCTGGGCAGCGTGCTCAGAACGTCGGACCCGGCGCGGGCGCAGTTGCTGCTAACGTCAGCGCGCACCACCATCGCCGGTGCCAAAGGCGAATCGCATTACTTGGTGGAACGCGCAGAAGCCCTCCTGGCGGCATCTCCCTAAAAAAGTTTCCGGCCCAATGAGCCGGTGCGGCTCCGAAAAGCGTTGTGGGGTATGTGAGCCTAAGGAGAGTCTCCCATGCCCCGGATTAACGATCGCCCATTTTTGCCGTGTCTTTTAGTTTTGCCGTTCCTCTTCGCCGTTGCGTTGTGGGCTCGACCCGTCATCGCACAAACGCCGATCCCGCTGGTTGATATCAATCAAACCACCAGCGGCAGCGGCGTCTTCAACTTCGGCGCGGAGCTCAACGGATTCTTTTACTTTGGTGCCTGCATCGAAGAAGAGTTCTTTGGCTGCGAGCTGGTACGCGTTCCGGTAACCGGAATCGGCGCGGAGCTTGTTAGAGACATCAGTCCAGGTGGGGACTCATCGTTTCCACGAAATATTGTTCGGGTTGGCGACACACTTTTTTTCAGGGCCAACGGCAGTCAGCTCTGGACATCGGACGGCACCGAAAGCGGCACGCGGCGCGTGAGTTCCTTCAGCTCGCTGAGTGACGGCAACGATGCGTTTCGCGCGTGGGCGATAACCTCAACGGAAGTCTTTTTTGAAGCCAACGGAATTTTGTTTTCCAGCGATGGCGACGGGGTGCAGTCGTACCCTGCGGTGCAGAACCCGCGCTGGCTTGTCAGCACCGGTGATCGTGTCTTCATGCGAGGGACAAACAACGGTGACACCGAGCTGTGGACCGTCAGCGGTGGCGTTGCCAGTCAGGTGGGAGACATCAATCCGTCGGGCAGCTCAAACCCGTTTAACCTCGTCTCTTTTGGTGCCGGTGTGGCGTTTGCAGCCTCAAACAACGGCAGCGACACCCAGCTTTGGACCAGTGACGGGCAGGGGGTTACGCTGGTCGCAGACACATCGACGGGTCTCTTCAGCATCCTTTCCAACCTGGCGGTTGCGGGCGGCCAGATTTATTTTGCGGGGACTGACGGCGGATTTACCACCGGGACGGAGCTCTGGTTCAGCAATGGACTAACCGCCGGTACGGGCCCCATCGATCTGCGTTCGGGCCAGCAATCCTCCAACCCGGAGGATCTGGTTGCTGTAGGTAATCAGGTGTTCTTCACGGCTGACGACGGGACCAATGGTCGAGAGCTTTGGAGCGTCACGGGCACAACCCCTACGCTGATCGATCTCAATGGGTCGGGTGGCTCCTCAGTCAGCAACCTCAAGGACCTGAATGGTGGTTCGGCCATCTTTTATGCAGACGTGGCTGATGGCGCCGGCCGTGAGCTTTGGGTAAGCGGTGGAGCGCCCGGCAATACCGCTCGCGTACTGGAGCTTGGCCCGGGCTCCGATGATGGTGTGGGCACCAGCGCCATGGTGACTTCCAACGGGTTCGCTTTTTTTGCCGGCAACCGCAGCAACGAGCTGTTCCGCAGCGACGGCACGGCAGGCAACACCGTTCAGGTGTCGACGCTCAGCCGCGTCACCGGCGGATCCAGCATTGAACACCTGGTCCCGTTTGCGGGCTTTCTGTATTTCTGCGCCGACGACGGCGTCCACGGACGAGAGCTATGGCGAACCGACGGCACGTCCGCCGGGACGACATTGGTGCAGGACATCAATCCGGGGGTGGAATCAGGCTGCGATGACTTCGATCGCTCGATGCAGGTTTACAACGGAGCGCTTTACCTGCGGGCCAACAATGGCGGCCTGCCGACACTGTTTCGCACCAACGGCCAGGCCGGCGGTGCGGCCCCAGTTTTTGACTTCGCTGATTCATTTCGTGAGCTGACGCAGTACAGCGGGCTGCTTTACTTTTTTGCTGACGACGGCATGGGGTCGGGCAGGGAGCTCTGGCGCAGCGACGGCACCACCGGCGGCACGAGTCAGGTGGCCGAGACGTTGAGCGGTCAGTTCGGCAGCATCGGTGAACTGGCCGCCGTCGGTGGGCTGCTGTACTTCCGCGCCTCGACCAATAGCACCGGCAACATCGAACCATGGATCAGTGACGGCACGGGGCCGGGCACACAGCCGTTGGCGGAGCTTGTGAACGGATCACAGGGGTCGTTTCCGTCAAACTTTACGGAGGTAAACGGCACGGTGGTGTTCGAGGCAAGCGGTGGCCTGTGGCGCAGCAACGGCACGGCCGTTGGCACCCAGCTCGTCGATTCGCTGAGACCTGATAGCGAGATTTCTGTCCTAGGCAGTTTCGCCTACTTTGAGGCGGACGATGGCGACAGTGGGCGCGAGCTTTGGCGAACCGACGGCACCTCCGTCTCGTTGGTGCAGAACATTGCGCCAGGCTCCGCCGGCAGCTTTCCGCGGAATTTTGCCGTTGTGCAGGGCAGGCTTTGGTTCAGCGCAGACGATGGCAGTAGCGGGCGTGAGCCTTGGACCACCGACGGCACATCCACCGCCAGGCTGGCGGATTTGAACCCTAGTGGCTCGTCCGATCCTCGGTCCTTTTTTGACGCCGGATCCGAAGTACTCTTTGCCGCGAGAAATCCTAATAGCGGGCCCGACGTGCTGTGGCGAAGTGATGGAACCGGTGCCGGCACCGAATCTATTGGGCCCGTAGGCAACGAAACCGGCGGCGGGGCGTCAAACTTTGCCAGGCTTGGCGCGACAACGCTGTTTTCTGCCGGGGCCGGTTACGGCGGCAACGAGCTTTGGCGCTTTGGCGCCGCCGACTGCGGTGACGCGCCAGACCCGGCGTTTCCGACCTCGGGCGCTCGCGCGGGTGCCTGTCATCGTGCTGATGGCCCCAACGCAGCATTTCGGCTCGGCGTCGAGAAAGACGCTGAGGTTGAGGGGATTCCCGACAATGAAGCGCTCGGTGACGATCTTGACGGTCTAGATGACGAAGACGGGCTGCAGCTGCCAGCCGAATTTTTAGCTGGCCAAACGGCGGTGGTGACGGTGACCGCCCCCGCGGGAGGCTATCTCAACGTATGGGTCGACTGGGACAACAGCGGGGACTGGGATGGTATTGAAGAACACGTTGTTTTCAACCGCCTTCTGAGCAGCGGCGACACGGAATTGGCTGTTGCCGTTCCGATTGACGCGAATCTGGGGGAGACCTTCCTGAGAGCCCGGCTGGATAGCTACGGCATGCCGTTTACCCAGTACACGACGTTCGACGGCGAGGTGGAGGACTATCGGGTAACTCTTGGCGAGTCACTCGACTTTGGTGATGCCCCGGCGCCCTACGCCACGACGTTGGCGAACGACGGCGCGCGCCATCGCGTTGTGGACGGCGTGTTTCTTGGCAGCAGCGTCGACAGTGAGAGCGACGGCCAGCCGAATGCTGACGCAACCGGCGACGACGTATCCGGCGGCGATGAAGACGGCGTCAGCTTCGCCAGCGCGCTGCTGACGGGCTCTGATGTCAATGTTGATATAACCATCTCAACGGAGGGTTACGTCAACGCCTGGGTCGACTTTGACGCCAACGGGACTTGGAACAACTCCGAGGAATACGTGATTGCTGATGAGTTCCGGGAGGCGGGAACGCACAGCTTCACCGTAAGCGTCCCGGCCGGCGCCGCGCTCGGTACCAGCTTCGCCCGGGTACGCTTTGACACCAATGGCGATGCGTTCTCGCCGACCGGTCGGGTCGACGACGGTGAAGTTGAGGATCTTCAGGTAGCGATTGTGGATACACTGATTCCGCTCACCGCAACCGCTGACAGCTATACGATGCTCGAGGACGGGACCCTGCTCGCGGATGACGGCGACGGCAGTGCCAATGCGGACGAGGGTGACAACGGCGTGCTCGCCAACGACAGCGGACCAGCGGCCTTAAGCGTGACCAACGCAGGTACGCTTACTGCCAATGGCGCTGGAGGTACGGTTACCCTCAATGTGGACGGCACTTTCAGCTATTCCCCGCCAGCCGACGCTTCAGGGCTTGCAACTTTCGACTACACCGTGACGGACGGCAGTCTGAGCGAGACCGCCTCGGTGTCCATCACCGTTGAGCCGGTGAACGACGCGCCAAGGCTTACCCCGGGTCCGGCGCAGGCACTCGCCGCCGGCAGCAGTGGCGACATCAACGTGCCGGGCTGGGTGGCAGCCGTAGATCTCGGCCCGAATGAGACCTCCCAGGCTGTGGCCAGCTACCAGGTTTCTGTGACCGACGACCCGGCTTTGATCCTCACGGGCTTACCTACGGTCAGCCCCGCTGGTGATCTCACGTTTACCCTGAGCGGTACTGCGGGGACCGCGGAGCTTGCGGTGAGCTTGACCGACGATGGCGGCACGGCCAACGGTGGGGACGATACTTCCCCGGAGGCCACTTTCTTTATCAGCGTTGGCTCGGCGGCTGATCTCTCCGTGGAGCTTGAACAGTGCACGCCGCTGGCGGCGCCCGACGAGCCCTACCGGTATGCTGCGGCCATCAGCAACGCCGGTCCGTCACCAGCGACCGACGTTAGCGCTTTGGTGACGCTACCAACGGGCGCAACCGTGCAAAGCGTTTCACCGTCGGTGAGCTGTGTGGCTGGGTCGGACGATGTGGCGTGCCTGTTGCCGGTGATTGGCGCCGGCGAAACCACACGCGTTCTGCTGGAGATTGTTCCGACCGGCACGGGCTCGGTTTCGACCGACGTGTTGGTCTCCTCAGCGGTTGACGATCCAACGTCAGGGGACAACACGGACGAGGCAACGATCGAGCTGGTGCCTGGGTTGGTCATCGCGGATTCGTTCGAGAGCTGCGGCACGCCCTAGCGCCCGCCAAACCGCGATATCGCCGAGCGACGGCCCTATGCCTACGCAAGCATGGGGATTGTCGTTACCGCCAATTTGGATTGAATTGGTGAGCGCAATCCGTTCAGCGGTTCGCAATCGTGGCCGATAACCGCTTAATGTGGCGGCTGATTCTTTTGATACTGGCGGTGGTGATGGCCGGACCCGTTCGTAGCGAACTTGTTCCTCTGGACTTCGCGGTTCCGAAAACACTAGAGCACTCGAAATTTCGCCTCGAGCCGCTGACCCAGATCTACGCCGAAGCAGACTATGAGGCCGTCATGGCCAGCGGGTCCGAGCTGCGGCAGCTTTTCGGCGGAGATTGGCCGTCACCCGATTTCACGCTGGATGCCAATCGTCAGGACATAGCAACTCACGAGGAACAGGCGTCCGCGCGCAAAGCTTTTACCTATACGGTTCTTGCCCCAGCGGGTGAGAGTGTTGAGGGCTGTGTCTACGTCATACCTGCTGAGGATCCTGGGTTTGACGTAGCGGTGTTCTACTGGACGAGGACGGATGGAGCGCTGGCCGACGCGGAACTCGCTGAGGTGCTGAGCGTTTGGTTTCAAGACGTCTGGCC
>JBCCCR010000053.1 GCA_039033415.1 Pseudomonadota bacterium
AGGGCGGGCCCGGGGTGGTTGGAAATCTGCCGCCAGCTGATTCGGGAAGGGTCTAACGAGTCGATGTCGCCGCGGTAGCACTCGGGAGAGGGAACAAAGCTCCGTCGTTCCTCATCATTCGCCGGCGGCAGCACCTTGACGCCGTCACATACGATCAGGGTTCGTGCGCTGATGCCGCCTGAATGACCGAATACGGGCGGGCCGGGGAATGGCGTGGCCTCCAGCCACGAGTGAGTCTGGGTATCGAAGACCTGCACTACATCGACGTTGTCGTTGTTGTGCCAGCCTGAGACCAGAAACACGTAGCGATCGGCATACACTGCCGAAACCGCATCATCTACCGCAACAGGCATGTCCGGTAACCGTCGATAGGTTCCGGTCGCGGGATTGAGCTCATAACCATCGGGCGTTGACACTTCGGCGCCATCCTCCGCGACGGTGTAGCCGCCGAAAAAGTAGACTTGGCCGGCGACGGTTTGGGCGGTTGCGGCTAGCCGACCGACGCCTCCCGGTATCGGAGCCAGCTCGCGCCACCTCTTGTCGCCGCTGCGCCAGGAAAAGACACGGTCGGAAACATGTCGCCACGTCTTGCCGTCGACCAGCCCCGCGAGGCTGATGACCTGGACAGACGCGGCGGGCCCAGGAATCAGCACCGCTGCGTTGTTTGACACCGTCACCGGCAATTCGGGCGGCGTAGGGCTCGTCAACCCGTCCGGTTTCGGGCTGACGGTGCTATCAAACTGGCATCCGACAAGCAGTGCCAGTACAAATGGAAAAAGTCTCACGAGTCCAGCAAGTCACGAATATCGTCAGGCCTGAAGGGCCAAAACAACTCCCTTTCGCCGACTGCCAGGACCGGTATGCTGGTGCCGTAGCGTTCCAGTAGCTCGACGCTTCGTGAGATATCTTTCGGGGCAATGTCTACCCCCAGCGAGGACGCCATGGCGCTCGCCTGCTCGCACAGCCCGCAACCGTCACGGGTGTAAAGGATTACCGATTTGCTCATGGCTCCGGGGTATACAATAGCCACCCCCAAGGTACAAGGCGTTAGCCATGGCGGTCAGCACCTTTGATCTGTTCAAAATCGGCGTGGGTCCTTCCAGCTCCCATACCGTCGGGCCGATGAAGGCGGCCTGCAGCTTTGCCAGACGTCTTGGCGAGCAGCGGCTACTCAACGACGTAAGCTGGGTGAGGTCTGAGCTATTCGGCTCTCTGGGTCACACGGGTCGTGGTCACGGCACCGATAAGGCGGTGATGCTGGGTCTGGAAGGTGAGTTACCCGACCGCATCGATCCTGACGACATCGGCGGCCGTCTCGAGAAAATCTTCTCCAGCAACTCGCTGACGCTCGACGGCAAGCATTCGATAGAGTTCCTGCCGAAGCAACACATGATTTTCCACAAGCGAGACCGGCTTCCGTTTCACTCCAACGGGATGCGTTTCTCAGCGCTCGACTCACAAGAAAAGGTTTTGCTTCAGGCCGAGTTCTATTCTGTCGGCGGCGGCTTTGTTGTGAGCAAGGACGAAGCCGCAGCCAATCGAATTGTTCCGGACGACACCGAGCTGATGTACCCGTTTAAGACCGGAGATGAGTTGCTGGAGCTTTGCAGTCGGCACGGAAAGTCAATCGCCCAGATCATGTTGGCAAACGAACACGCCTGGCGTAGCCGCACAGCAATCACAGACCAGCTAAAGACAATCTGGGAAGCCATGCAGGCCTGCGTAGCGCGGGGCATCCGCAGCCCGGGCGAGCTGCCTGGCGGACTGCGTGTTCAGCGCCGCGCACCAATCATCTATCAGCGTCTCAACCGGCGGCTGGAAGATGCACTTAAAGATCCGCTCAACATCATGGATTGGGTGAATCTTTATGCGCTGGCGGTCAACGAAGAAAACGCCGTCGGAGGCCGTGTTGTCACTGCACCGACCAACGGTGCCGCCGGAATCGTCCCGGCGGTGCTGCACTACTACGATCGCTTCTGTCCGGGAGCCGACTGGCAAGGCGTTTCAGATTTCCTGCTGACGGCAGCGGCCGTAGGTATCTTGTTTAAGGAGAACGCATCGATTTCAGGCGCCGAGGTCGGGTGCCAGGGGGAGGTTGGCGTGGCCTGCTCGATGGCGGCCGCCGGACTCACGGCCGCCTTGGGAGGCAGTCCGACTCAGGTCGAAAACGCGGCGGAAATTGGCATGGAGCACAACCTGGGTCTCACCTGCGACCCGATCGGAGGCCTGGTTCAGATCCCGTGTATCGAGCGGAACGCCATGGGAGCGGTGAAAGCCATCAATGCCCAACGGATGGCGGTGCGGGGTGACGGCAAACACCACGTGTCGCTAGATAAGGTCATCAAGACCATGCGCGAAACGGGTGCTGACATGAAGACCAAGTACAAGGAAACTTCCCGCGGCGGACTGGCCGTTAACGTCGTAGAGTGCTAATCGGCCAGTCAGGTCACTATGGAACGGCAGCGCTGCGGTTTGGGGGAAAGTCCACTCAGCATCGTCCCCACTGGGGCGTCTCTGCGAACGTACGTACGAAACGAGCGTAAGAGTCTTACTCCACAATCGAAAATCAGAGGTTTCTGCATGAGCCGGTTGGTCGCTTTTAGCTTTTTAGTGTTGATCTGGGAATTGAGTCTGTCGCAGACGACGGTCACCATCGACGTTGATCCGATCGGTGACGACGCTTTAGAGGTGGGCTGCAGCCTGCGCGAAGCCATCAGCCTCGCCAACGCTGGATTGACGGAAGGGCTGGACTGCAGCTCGGTTTTGACCGGTACGGGATTCCCGCTCAGCTACGAGTTCAATTTGCCTGAGATGCGCTACCAGCTGCTGGGCGATGCGGCGTCGGGTGAAGCCGGCGGCGACCTGGATGTTGACGCTGAGATTTCGTTCCAGGGTGCGGGTTCTAACCGTACGGTGATCGAAGGCAATGAACTTGACCGGGTCTTGCACCTCACGACCTTTAATTCGAGCGTGACGTTGCGCGATCTGCAAATCACTGGCGGCGCGGTTCGAGGGGATAACAACGGCGGCGGGATCCTGGTTGAGGGGGGCGCGCTGGACGTGGAGCGGGTTGTCTTCAGCGACAACCAGGCCATCGGAGAAATTGGTCAGACAGCCGCCGACGGCGGCGGGATTGCCAGTGTGGGCGGTAGACTTCGCATCGGGCCTGCCACAGTTTTCGAGGACAACCGCGCAACCGGACTCGGCGGTGCGGTGTTTTCAGATAACGTAATGACGGTGGATGGTGCAGTCTTCGAGCGCAACAGCGCCAGCGACGGTGGTGCGGTCTTCGCCTTAACCAGAGGCGCGATTGTCACCATCGAAAACTGTCTTGTCCGCGGCAACACCGCGCTTAGTTTCGGCGGCGGCATGCGGCTTCAGGGTGAGATCGCCGGCGTCGTTGCGGTTGAGAAATGTTCCATCGTTGAAAACAGCGCTTTCTCGGGCGGCGGTATTTTTGGCGCCGGGGTGGACCTGGCCAACAGCACGATCGCCGCTAACCAGGCTGAGCGAACGGCGGGCGGAATCCGGTTGAACCAGTCGCGGCTGACTGGCGTCACCATCGCCGGCAACGTCGCGCAGCTGGGCGTTGGGGGCTGTCCGTGGAATCTGGGCCTTTCGTATTGACCAACTCCATTGTTGCAGACAATCAGGACGCGACTGGCGCTAATCCAGACTGTGAGGGCAACATCCAGCCGCAGGGCGTCAACCTGATTTCTCGCAACGACGGCTGTTCCGTTATCTTTCCGGGCGGTCTGCCGAACGCCAACGGCGATCTGGTAGGTACCACGATCCTGCCTCTGGACCCGGGCCTGGCGCCGCTGGCCGGAACGCCGCCGGTGTTGCTGCCCGGCGCGGGCAGCATTGTGGTAGACGCCGTGGGCGTCGGGCTTTGTACCTACGCGGCGGCGTCAAACAACGGGCTGTTTAACGACGGCGACCCGGTTCAGTTCGACCAACGGGGTGTGCCGCGGGACAGTTTGTGCGACATTGGGGCCATCGAGTCAGATCAAGTGTTCAGCAACGGATTTGAAGGCAACTGATTCACGGCTTTTCCTGGTGGGGCTGGTAACGGCACTGGCGGTTGTGGTGTCCGGGCCGTCCGCGGCCAAGAAGATCTACAGCTACACCGACGAAAATGGGATTACCCATTTCACGGATCGGCCGCCCAATACCGATCAGGAGGTCTCGGAGCGGCAGGTCCGCGTCGACGAGGCGCCCATGGTTACCGTCCGCCAGGATGGGCCACCGGAGGCACGACGCTACTACTTCAACAACCGCTGGCAGGGGCCGGCCAGCGTCAGCATTCGCTTTACCGAGTCTGAAAACGTCGTAGCAGACCCCCCTCTGCCGGCAACGTTCCTGCTGCCGGAGGCCGGTGAGAGTCATCTCCTGACCGTGCTGCAGCGGGATTCCCGCAAAGGCAGCCGCTACGCCCTGGAATTTCGCAACGTTCCTGGCGACCCGAGCGCCAACCCGGACGCGCGGCAACGCTATGCGCTGCCGTTCCGGCGCGGGCAGCGGTTTTATGTCGGCCAGGGTTTTGGGGGCATCGTCAGCCACACCGACGACCAGTCCTACTACGCTATTGACCTCGGAATGCCCGAGGGTACGCCGATTCTTGCTGCCAGAGACGGGGTTGTGATGCACGCCGAAGAAGATTTTTTCGGTTCCGGGACCGACGTAGAGCGCTATGCGACACGAGCCAACAGCGTCCGCGTCCTGCATGAGGACGGCACCATGGCGGTGTATGCACACCTGGCGCTCGAGAGCGTGGCGGTCAAGCCGGGTCGAGTGGTGACCACCGGCGAACTGCTCGGGCTGTCGGGCAATACGGGGTACTCCACCGGCCCCCACCTGCACTTTGTGATTCAGCGCAACGATGGCGGCACGCTCAAATCTATCCCGTTCCGCTTCGACGATGGCAGCGAGGATGGATTGATCCCCCGGGCCGGGACCTGGCTTCGCCGCTAGACCTCGTTTCTGCCCTATAATGCGCGGCCTTATGAAAGGCCCCAGAGCATGTCTGCCGTAACTGACGAAATCGCCCGCCGGCGAACCTTTGCGATTATTTCGCACCCGGATGCCGGCAAAACGACGCTGACCGAGAAGCTGCTGCTGTTTGGCGGAGCCATCCAGATGGCCGGTGCGGTGAAGGCCAAGAAGGCTGCGCGGCACGCCACCTCTGACTGGATGGCGCTGGAGCAGGAGCGGGGTATCTCGGTCACGTCGTCGGTCATGCAGTTTCAGCACGATGGGCGCATCGTCAATCTGTTGGACACGCCCGGTCACGCGGACTTCTCGGAAGATACCTACCGCACCCTCACCGCCGTTGACTCAGCGCTGATGGTGATCGACTGCGCGAAGGGTGTCGAGGAACGAACCATCAAGCTGATGGAGGTCTGCCGGCTCCGCACCACGCCGATTTTTACGTTCATCAACAAGCTCGACCGCGAGGGTCGCGATCCGGTTGATCTGCTCGATGAGGTGGAGGATGTCCTTAAGATCGCCTGCGCACCGGTGACCTGGCCGGTAGGTATGGGCAAGCGGCTCAAGGGTGTTTATCACCTGCTCGAGGATGCCGTTTACCTCTATGAGTCCGGCCGCAACTACGTGAAGCAGGAAGCGGCGGTGATTCAGGGTTTGGCCAATCCGGAGCTGGACGACGCTTTGGGCCCGATGGCCGCCGAGCTTCGCGACGAGATCGAGCTGGTGCAGGGAGCCAGTCATCAGTTTGAACGACAGCCCTACCTTGAGGGCAACCTGAGTCCCGTTTTCTTTGGCTCGGCGATCAACAACTTTGGCGTGACGCCGCTGCTGGACGCGTTTGTCGAAAACGCACCGGCTCCGCAGTCACGGGAAACCCTGACCCGTGAGGTCGAGCCGTCGGAGCCCAAGTTCACCGGTTTCTGCTTTAAGATTCAGGCCAACATGGATCCGGCCCATCGCGATCGGGTGGCGTTTGTGCGGGTCTGCTCCGGGGAATTTACCCAGGGCATGAAGCTGCAGCAAAGCCGGATCAACAAGCAGGTGAAAATTGCGAACGCGCTGACCTTTATGGCTCAGGACCGGGGCACCGTGGATGCCGCTTATGCCGGCGATATCGTGGGGCTTCACAATCACGGCACCATTCGCATCGGGGACACCTTCACGGAAGGAGAGCAGCTCCAGTTCACGGGCATCCCGAGCTTTGCGCCTGAACTGTTTCGCCGCGCCCGGCTCCGCGATCCGCTGAAGCTCAAGCAGCTCTCAAAAGGCTTGGGGCAGCTGTCGGAAGAGGGGGCCACCCAGTTTTTTAAGCCGATGCTCGGCAACGAGCTTGTCCTCGGCGCGGTCGGTATCCTGCAGTTTGACGTGGTTGCCTATCGGCTGAAGTCGGAATACCACGTCGACGCCATCTTCGAATCGGTCAACGTGGTGACGGCCCGTTGGGTGACGGGTGACGACAAAAAGCTGGCGGAATTTAAGGCCAAGCTGGATATGAACCTCGCCACCGACGGCCACGGCGACCTGGTGTATCTCGCACCCAGCCGGGTCAACCTACAGCTGACCGAAGAGCGGTGGCCCGATTTGCGATTCGCGGCTACGCGAGAGCAGATCTAGGCCGGCCGGGAAATATCAGCGCAAGAACTCTGTGGGCTTTGGTGAACGGCTCAGGGAGCCGGATCGCTCCCTTCAAAGCCGTTTGCGAAGACCTCCCGCGCCAGCCCGTTTAGCGTTGGCAGTGCAATGAGCACCGAGTTTTCGGTGCCGGAGTCGGTCAGCCGGAATGCAACGTTAGCGGTCTGGTCTGCGCCGCCGGAAAACACGATGCCGGCGAAGTACTGCCACTGCGGCGTTGCGTTGAAGAAAGCGCTGCCGGGTGCCGTTCCCGTAAACGTGCCGTTGGACTCGAAAATCGGCACGGCAAATCCTACTTCCTGGTCCGAACTGTCGGCGTTATCGGCGCGGAGGAAAACCTCGCCCACCATCAGTCGTCCCGCTGGTGCCAGCGGTACCTGGGTTATTTCGTGATCGAATCCCGCGCCGGTGGCGTTTACCGAGGTTATCCTCATGGCAGTGGTGGCGGGGCTGCCGGGATACAGCTCGTTGGCTGTAACGGGCACCTTCTGCAGGGTGATGCTGGCCGACTCGCTGTCCAGCCCAAAGGCTCGCCAGAACTCCGGGACGATGCCTGTGACGTTTCCCTGAATCCCGCCGCCGGTGCCGGAGAACTCCGGGTTGGGGACACGGTTTTCCAGTGAGGGTCCGATCACCTCGGGCAGCGCAATCTGGATGCTGTTGTCCGACGCTCCTTCGGTCAGGCGAAAGGACAGCTCCGCGCTGGCGCCCATCAGGCTGGTGGCGATGGGCGGCACCTCATACTGCGTCCAGGTGTCGGTCACCTCAACGGTTTGACTGCCGGTGTTGCCGGTGAACACGCCCACCTCATCGAAAATCGGGAGCTGGATCAACACCATTTGCGAGCTCATGTCAGAGTTGTTGCTGCGCAGATAGACGGTGGCGCCGTAGCCGAGCTCCGGGAGCAACGTAAACTGGTTGGGTGACGTGTCAAAGCCTGAGTCGGAGGTGGCCGGTGGTCCAAAGTTCGTGACGGTCAGCTCCACCGCGTTGACCGGTGGGCTGCCGGGAAAGATGGCGTCGGCAGCGAGGGGAACAATGGCCGAGGTGGCCGTCGACTCGCCAACGGCGAAGGTCCGCCACAGGCTCGGCACCTCGCCGGTGACGTTGCCGGCGGGTGAGCCGCCGTTACCCCGAAACTCGGGATTGTGCAGCTGGTTGAATGTTATGGACTCGGTTTGGGCCGCTGCGAACGTGCAGCTAAGCGCAGCGAGCAGCGCGACAGCAATTTGGCGGGTTCTAGCAATCATAGGGATCTCCCCGAGGCTGCGGGTATGTTTGTTAGTTGCGAATTTCGCCGGTTTTTCGGCTCACCTCATGACAAAGTAAAGTCCAGCATACACCTTCGGATCCACCATCAGACCTCGACGCTGCTGTTCCTCAAGCCAGCCGTGAATCTCACTGCGGTGAACGTGGTGCACGATGATGTTTTCTCCGCCAACGCCGCCGCCGGCCCCGACCCGCTCTGGGTTGTTAGCCTGAAAAAAATGGATCACCTCGTCAGTGAGTCCAGCAGATGTAGGGCCTGAGGTCAGCGCTGTCATCGACTGCGCCCGATACCCGACCTCTTCCTCAAGCTCACGAGCCGCCGCTTCGGCGAGCGGCTCATCACTCAGGCCTGGCTCATCGCCGGCCAGGCCGGCCGGAAATTCGATGACGGAACAGCCCAACGGAGGGCGAAATTGTTCGGTCAAGACAAATTCATTGTGGTCGTTCAGGGCTACCACCACCACCACGGCGTGGGCATTGGTTCGGCTGCAGTATTCCCAGGTGCCGGTTTGGTAAAGTCCGAGGAACTTGCCGCGGTAAAGTTCGGTCATAGAGGGGTGCGCGGGCCGCATATGCTGGCAATTAGACCGTTGATTATGGTCTGATTCGCCCTCAACTGCACCGACAGCCGGCCGTTCCCGCGCCGCTAGTATATTTTGAGGAAAATTCCCTGATGGTCAGCCCCAATCTGTTACGCCGTGCGTCTGCCGGCACCAGTCTGGCTTTTTGCCTGCTTGCGGCGCTGGCCGTGGCGGCGCAGGAAGACAAAGCGTCGAAGGGCGATATCGAACGCGAGAACAATCCGCAGCGCCTGCTGATGGCGATTTTCGAGGCGCAGAAAGCCAGAGATCTGCCCACCATGGAGCAAGCGGCGACGCGCCTGGTTCGCCTGCGCCCCCAGGTTGGGACCTACGGCTACCTGCTGGCCAAAGCCTTTGCCCTGCAAAACAAGAAGAGCGAGGCCTACAACACGCTGCTGTATCTCAATAACCAAGGCCTGTCGTTTGACCTGACCGTGGACGAAGACATGGCAAACGTTCGCGGTACCGAAGTCTACGATTTTCTGGCGGACGGACTGAAAAAGAATGCGAACACCGAAGGTGAGCTCGCCGGCACCGAAACGCTGCAGCAGGCTGGCCTGCTGGCGGACGGTCTCGCCTACGATCCGAAGCGTGATCAGCTGCTGGTTGGCAGCATCACCCAAGGCGCGGTTTTTCTGCTGGGTAAGGGCGGGGAACTCACACAGCTGGTCAAGGCGACGCCGGAAAACGGTCTCCTCGGGGTTTTTGACATAGCGGTCGATCCGAACAGCCGTTCCCTCTGGGTCAGCTCGGCTGCGGCGCCGCATTACCAGGGGATTCGGTTTCAGGACGCGGGCTACTCAGGCATCTTTCAGTTTGATCTCGACAGTGGCCAAATCCGCCGCCGCTTCGATCTGCCTAAGCGCGATCCTGGCAACAAGCTGGTCAACTTAACGGTCGCGTCTGACGGCAAGGTCTATGTAGCCAACGCCGGGCGTCCCGAGGTGTACCAGGTCGACGTTGAACGCGAGCAGATGAGCCGGATTTTCACCGCTCCAGGCTTCACCAGCGTCCGGGGACTGGCGGTATCACCGGATGCCAAGACCCTGTATTTCTCCGATTACGAGCTGGGACTGTTTGGCGTTGATCTGAAGACGCAGCAGGCGTTCCAGGTACGGGTGCCCGCCCAGGTCAATATGGGTGGCATCGACGGCTTGAGCTGGCACCGCGACGGACTCATTGCGATCCAGAACGGCAACTTCCCGCACCGAGCGCTGAGGGTTGCGCTGAACAACGAAGGGAATGCGGTCAGCGCGGCGGTCCCGCTGCTGGTTAACCACCCCTCATTTCTGGTTCCCAGCGAAGGGATTGTGGTCGGCGACTCATTCCATCTGATCGCCAACGGCAATGCGCCGCTCTACGACAACGCCACCGGTAAGCCCATCGACGCGGACGCGCTGAAGCCCCAGATGATCGTTACCGTGGACGCCAACGTCGATATGTCCGTGGGCCCCAATACGACAAAAGCACTGTAGTAAGCGCCGGGCGGACCGTTTTGCGGTCAGTCGGAGCGATCAGGCGGCGAACTTTCCGACCCGCTGGCGCAGCGTGCTGCCGAATTTCAGGTAATCGAACAGGTCATTGATCGCACCCATATCGACGGACCCCAGCGTCAGCGAGGGTGTGGGCGACGGGATCGGCGCCTCGCAGTGAATACCCGTCAGGCGGCGAGCAAGCCGAGCGTCTTCCACGTAGGTTTTCAGCTTGGCTGACAGGCTCTTGGCCCCGCGTACCGACAGGAACTCCACCTCCGACGCGCGCTCCAATGCTTCGTCCAGCGTGCCGAAGTGGCTGAGAAGGGCGCTGGCGGCTTTGGGTCCGATCCCCGGCACGCCTTTGATGTTGTCTACAGCGTCGCCCGTGAGCGCCAGGTAGTCAGCGATCTGTTCCGGCATCACGCCGAATTTCTCTTTAACACCCTCGTAGCTGGTTCGCAGGTTGCGGGCAAAATCCCATAGCTGATCCTGCGGCCGCAGCAGCTGCGCCAGATCCTTGTCGCTGGTCACGATGACGTGGTGGTGCTCGGCCATCTCCGGCAGCCGGGTAAGGGTTCCGATCAGGTCGTCCGCTTCATAGCGGTCGTCGGAGAAACACTCCATCCCCATCGCCTCCGCCACAGCCCGGCAGTGGGCGAATTGACGCTTCAGCTCCAGCGGCGCTGGGTCTCGATTCGCTTTGTACTGCGGGTCGATGTCGTTGCGAAACGATGTTTCCAGGCTCTCGTCGAAGGCGATCGCGATATGGCTGGGGCTGGCCTGCTCCAGCAGTGAACACAAGAACCCGGTGAAACCGTAGACGGCGTTGCTGGGGTTGCCATCGCTGTCCGTCATCTCGTGAGACATGCCGAAATAGGCGCGAAAAACGTAGACGCTCGCGTCGACCAGAAAAAGCTCAGACATGATTCAGCGAAGCCGGGACCAAGCGCTCAGCCGCCGCTGTGACAGGTGCCCGCCTGGGCGGTCTCGGCCCGTCGCTGCCGCTCCAGCAGCCGGCTGTTGCGGGGGAAATGCGCCAGCAGAAACTCCATCTGATCAGCCAGAATTCGTTTGCCCTGTAGATAAACGTACTCTGCATGGGTCGGCGCGAAGGGGATGGCCAGCAGCTCCATGCCGGCGCCCTCAGGCGTGCGGCCCGCTTTTCGGTTATTGCAGCGTTTGCAGGCTGTTACCACGTTTTGCCAATGATCCTGGCCGCCCTGGCACAGCGGCGTCACGTGATCGCGCGACAGGTCACGCGCGCTGAATCGCTGCCCGCAGTAAAGGCAGACGTTGGAGTCACGTCGAAAAAGCGCTCGGTTGGTCAGCGGCGGGACGTAGTTGGGACGGCGGTGTCCAGTGTCTGCGTGGACGCCCCGAGTAGCCACGATGGCATTGACGTCGACAAAGCTTCTCAGGCCCGACTTGGCGCAGATGCCGCCGTGAATGCGATAGAGCCGGGAGCCGAGGGAGTAGACCACCAGGTCAAGGGCCAGGTATTTGGCCGCCTGCTGATAGTCGATCCACTCGATGGGCATGCCCGCCACATCGGTACGCAGAACTTCCAGTCGAAGATCGGTCATCACGCCAGACACCATGCCGGGTTACCTCAATGTAAATTCAATTGCCGAACGGATCAACCGTCCAGTGATTGGATCAGTCCGGCGAGCCGTTCCTGAGCCTGTGGCACGTAGGCTCCGCCGAATAAATTGGCGTGATTGAGTACGTGGTAGAGCTGATAAAGGCCACGCCGGCGAGGGTATCCGGGGTCCAGCGGAAGGCGATCTTCATAGGCCGCATAAAAGGCCGGGCCAAAGCCGCCGAACAGCTCCGTCATCGCCAGATCGCTCTCTCGGCAGCCGAAGTAGCAAGCCGGGTCGAAGATGGCGGCGCGCTCATCGCAGGCGGCGTAGTTGCCGCCCCAAAGGTCACCGTGCAGGAGGCTCGGAAAAGCCTGAAAATCGGCAAACAGCGCCGACATCCCGCGGCGCAGCCGATCTACGCTCTCGGTCACCGCCCGGTTTCCCAGGAGCCGAGCCTGATGAGCCAGACGGTGCTCGCCAAAAAACGCTTGCCAGTCCTCAGTCTGAGGGTTGGGCTGGCGGGTGGCGCCAATGCGGTTGTCCCGATGCCAGCCGAAGCCGGATTGCCGAATTTTGTGCAGGCTGGCGAGGCCGATGCCCAGCGCGGCATCGCTGCGTGTAGATTTCGGTGAGAGTCTCAGCATCTCCAGCACGAGGAAACTGCGACCCCCGGATTCTCCGTAGGCGATCGGTTCCGGTACAACCAGCCCGCTGTCGGCGGCGGCGAGTGCCTGCAGGCCTTCCGCCTCCGCGGCGAAGGCCTCGGAGTCGACGCCGCCATATTTCACAAATACGCTTCGTTCGCCGAGGCGCAGTTCGACCGCCGAGTTGATATCGCCGCCGCTGATCGGGCGAGTTACGGCGATGTCGGAGGCGCTTTTTCCGAGGCTGCGGCAGATGGCCGCAAGCAGATCAGGAGGCAAGAAACAGATCGACCAGCTGATCGTGGCTGGCGTCCATCGCCAGATCACAGGCAGACAGGCCGTTGATATCTCGCAGGCGCTTATTGGCGCCAGCCGCAAGAAGTTCCTGGACAGGGCCCAGCAGGCCGCGCGCCGCTGCTGCGTGCAGCGCCGACCAGCCGGTCAGATCCTGGCTATCGAGAGCGGCTTCCCGCCCGATGAGTAGCCGAGTCAGGGGCGTGATGGCTTTGATCTGGAGGCTGTCATCCTCTCGTGCGCGCACGCCCAGCAGCAGCATCAGCGCCGTCTGGCCCTCATCGTTGGTGGCGTTGACCTCCGCCCCGGCCGCGAGCAGCGCCTCGATTGTCTTGCTGCCGTTTTCTACGTCGGTGCTGTGCAGCGCGTTCTGCACCGCCGCCATCAGCACCGTGCTCTGCGTTTCATCGCGCTGACGAACGTCCGCGCCCAGGCTCAGCAGCAGCTTAATCATCCTCGGCTGCCAGCGTGCGGCCGCCAGCATAAGAGGCGTTACACCAAACTGCTGGCGCTGATTGACGTCGACGCCGCGGTCCACCAGCAAACGCACCACCTCTCGGTGACCGCCCAGGACGGCCGTTCCCAAGGGGGTCGTTCCGTTCGCGGCCGGCAGATTGCCGTCCGCTCCGGCGGCCAGAAGCGCGCCCACGACGTTGGGATGACCGGCCCCGCTCGCCCGCAGTAGCGGCGAACACAGCTCGCTGTCCCTTTCATTGACGTTGTGTCCCTGGGCCAGAAGGCGCTTCACGCGCCCAAGGTTTCCTTCGCTCGCAGCCCGCACAAGCTGCCCGGGTGTCGGCTCCGCGGGCTTTTCAGCCGCTTCGGCTCGGCTGCCCCGCATGAGCATGTTTTGCAGGGTAGCGTCGTCATTTTTCATGGCCAGCCCAAGCGGCGATACCCCTTCGCTGTTCGCCAGCTTTGGATCTGCGCCGGCCTGCAGCAGCGCTCGCAGCACGCCCAGCTGTGCCGGCCGTTCAACCTCCAGCGCCAGCATCAGCGCGGTGTTGCCGCCCTCGTCCTGGGCGTTGGCGTCAGCCCCGGCGGCCAGCAGCTCATTGACGAATCGCTTGTCGCGATGCGTTGCGGCCCAGTGCAGTGCGGTCCGCCCCAGGGCGTCTTGCTCGTCTACCACCGCGCCGTCACCAATCAGCTTGCCGGCCAGCTCCGCGAGCTGCTGCTCGTGGGTGTCGTCGACACCCGAGGGCTGCTCATGTTGAGCGTCAGCGAAGCCGGCGACCCAGATCAGCTGCTGTCCACCGGACTCCACCTGCGAGCCGCGCGACAGCAGGAGTTCCACGATATCCACCGGTGTCGGGGCTTGCTGCAGAACACAGCTCAGCAGGGAATCGCCGGTGCGCGACAGGGCGTTTGCGCCGAGCCCATTTTCGAGCAGCCAGCGAGGTGCCATCGCGCGCCCGGCGGCCACCGAATTCAGAAACGCTGACGACAGCCACCATGCGGGCGCCTCGGGCTGGCTGAGCAACACGGCCTTCATCTGCTCCGTATCGTCCACCAGCGCCGCGTCCATGAGACCCGCATAGCCCGCCTCTTCCTGCTCACGCTGCTGAGCTTCACTGAGCCCAAACGCGCCGCCGGTGCCGAGATCCTCCGCATCGACCTCACCGACACCGTCACTCAGGTCCACCACGTCGGTAAGCACCATGGCGTCAGCCGCCTCGCCGTCCGCGGTCGCCGGCATATCCGGTTCTTCGGGTTCCAGGCTGACGATGCTGAGCGCAATCTCTCCGGTCTGTGGGTCCGCCGCCAGCGTGTTCTCGGCCTCGCTACCGAGATCGATATCGACAGCGCTGATCAGAGCGGCGGTAGGGTCTTCCCCGAGCGCCGCAAGATCCGGGAAAACCTCCGCCGTGTCCGCATCAACCGCTGCTGTGGATTGGCTGTCTTCAGATTCTTCGTGGGTGGCGCCGTCGTCGTCGCTCGCCGTTGCTGCTGCATTCTCCAGCGCTTCGCCGTTGCCGGCTCCGGGGACGGGAAGATCCTCTGGCACCAGCTCAAAAGCTGGCGGCGGCGTGAAGCTGGCGCTCACCGCTTCGGGCGTCCCAGACAGCTGCCCGGTTGCCTCACTGACATCCTGTTCGAACCCGGCTGCTGCCGGAACGGGCTCTTTTGACGACTCCTCGGTGATCGGTGATTCGGCGGCCGACCCGGCGTCCGTGTCGGGGGCAGGGTGGAGCTCCGCTTCAGCCTCCTCCTCGGTTTCCGGCGAGTCATCGGGTTCGCTCGCCGCATCTTCTGTCACACCATCACTGGCGGCTGTGTCTGCCGCCGGGTGTTCCTGAGCTTCGACCTCCAAAGTCGCCTCGGCTTCGGGTGCCTCTTCGCAGGGCATCACCCCATCGCTAAGCTTGGTCCCATCGGTAGACGTCTCGGAGACCTCAGCAACCGGCGCCGCGTCGGATGACTCGGTCGCTTGCTCTGCGTTTGATGCTTCCACCTCGTCCGACGAGGCCTCAGCCGCAGCGAGTTCAGTGTGCTCTTCGCCTTCAGCGTCTGCCTCGGCCTCAGGCGCGTGGGGCTCCGTCTGATCGGTGACCTCTTGAGCAGGCGCGTCAGTCTCCGCACCTTCCGACGGCGCGTCGGCCTGTCCCGTCTCTACGGCTGTTTCCGGCTCCGACACGGGTTCGGCGACCGGCGGCTGCTCGGAGTCGGTGTCAGCAGCGGGGTCAGCGGCCTCAGCGGTGGCTTGCTCAGGCTCGCTCTGACTCGCCGACTCCTCGGCCTGGTCGACCTCTGAATCCGGCTTGGTGTCCGCTTCCGCTTCGTCGAGCTTAATCGCCGGCATCACCAGCGTGGCCGACTCGAGCTGCGTGCGGCTTCGGGGGTTGAGCTGACGCTCCGCCCAATCGCGGTCTTCGGGCGTCTCAAACTGCTTGAGATCAATCACGTTTTCCGCGGTGGCCAGGCCATCGGTGGCTGCCGCAGGTTCAGCGAGCGGCACAGGCGAGTTGCGGGTCCCGAGCGCGTCAGCGATGCGCCAGCGCCCGGCGGCCGCCGCAAGGTCTCCCGCCTTTCGCCCCTCGCGGTTGCTTACGTCGGGCTCCGCGCCCATGGCCATCAGCAGACGGATGGTTTCAGCGTCCGCTCGGGTGGAGCTGACCGCTACCAACAGCGCGGTTCGTCCAGGCTTGTCCCGGTGCTCGGTTTCGGGATTCCAGAACACGAGCCGCTCCAGCACGCCATTGGCGCCGGAGCGCGCGGCTTCCATCAGGGCGGTATTGCCAAAATCGTCGCGGGCGTTTACGTCTGCGCCGGCGGCCAGCAGGGCGTCAGCAATCTGCGCATTGCCCCGCAGAGCGGCTCCCATCAGCGCCGTGCGGCCCAGTTTTCCGCGGTGATTGACGTCCGCCTTGTGACGCAGCAGCAGCTCAACCCCGGCGGGGTCGTCGCGCGGCAGCAACGCAGCTTCGGCCAGCGGCGCCGCGCCGCGGGCCGGATTGACGGCCACGTCGTGACCGAGCAGCAGTTCCAGCGCTGGCCACATGCCGGCGCCGGCTGCGGTCGCCAGCGGCGTTTTGCCCTGCTGGTTTTCGAGATTGAGGTTGGCACGGTGGGTGGAGAGCAGGCCAAGGATCTGCGTGTCGCCTAGCTGCGAGGCAAAATGAGCGGCGCTGTCGCCATTGGGCGCCGTGGCGTCAGCGTCAGCACCCTGCTCCAAGAGCCACTTGGCAATTTGCAGCCTTTCGCTGCTGTTGCCGGCCGCCAGCGCCACCAGCGCGGGTATCTGCTGCGGGTCTTCCCGCAACTCGCCCTCGCGAGCGACCAGGTTTTTAAGCTCCCGCAGATTTCCGTCAAAGGCAGCCCGGGCGAAGGGCGTCTGAAGGTCGCTGCGAACCAGCAGTGGCACATTCCGAATCATGCGAACGGCAGTTCTCGCCAGCCATAACCAGACAAGCTCCCGATATTACCCGATTTTGCGTTAGAAAATCATAAGTTAGAAAGTGTCTTTGATTTATCATAGAGGCTTTGACGACCGACCCTTGTGAGCATGGAACCCACTCCTCCCGATCCGCAGGAAAGCCCGAACCAATCGCGGTGGCAGCTCGCTGCTGACGTCCTGCGATTTCAGGCAAAACTCTTTGTCGACGGCTTAAGAGATCTGCTGATGAGTCCAATCAGCCTGGTCGCGGCCCTGATCGGCCTGCTGTTTGAGCCGGCAACGCCCCGCCGGCTGTTTGACCGGGTGCTCGCCTTTGGCCGAGAAACCGAGGTCTGGATCAACCTGTTTGGCAGTCGCTCCGGTCAGCCGGGGATCGACGACCTGTTCACGTCACTGGAAGATCGACTCAGGCAACAGGTTGAGCAGGGCGGCATGACGGCTACCGCAAAACAGAAGATCGACGAGTCGCTGGACGCCATTCACGAGAAAGTCCGGGCCGCGAACGACAAGGGCACCGCCGCCGGAAATAGCGAATCCTGACGGCTTGCGCAGCCGGGCCCGGGTTAGGCGCTGAAGGTCAGCGGATCCGGGTTGCGCAGCAGCTCTGCGGCATCCTCGGGGCAGAGAGACTTTCCGATGAGGTACCCCTGCGCAAGGTTGCAGCCGAGCGCGGTGATGTATTCCAGTTCACTCGCCGTCTCCACGCCCTCGACCACAATCTTCAGCTTGAGCGCCCGCATGAGGGCCACGATACCGCGGAGCAGCTCGCGGCTGCGAGGTTCGGTATCCAGCGGACGCACAAATGCCTGATCGATCTTGGCGTAGTCGACGTCCAGCTGGTACAGCGTCGCCAGCGAGGAATAGCCGGTGCCAAAGTCGTCCAGTGACACCTGAAAGCCGAGTTCGTGGGCACGGTCGATCCACACGTCGGTGGCCTCCATGTCGACCGCGAGGCTCTCGGTAATCTCAAGCTTAATGTCTGACCGGTTCAGCTGATAGCGGTCGGTGATCTCGGCGGCCTGCGTGATGAAGTCTTTATCCGCAATTTGTTTGGCAGAAACGTTGATGCTCATGAACAGGGCGCCGGCGCCGTAGCCAGGGGCCTGCTGAAAGGCGGCCAACTGTCGGCACGCTGAATCGAAGACGTACAGGCCCACGGGAACAATCAGCCCCGTTTCTTCGGCCAGCGTGATAAACAGCGCCGGTGAAATCGGGCCTCGCTTGGGGTGCTCCCAGCGGGTCAGCGCCTCGAAGCCTGCAATCCGTGCGGTTTCACAGCCGAGCAGCGGCTGGTAAAAGACGTTCAGCTGCTGCTCCTTGAGGGCTTTCTTCAGCTCCGCCTCCAGCCGGATTTTGTCGATCCCGTGGCGGATATATTCGCCCACCACGTCTTCGGCGATCAGCTCGTCCGGACCTGCCAGCAGACCGCCTTCGCCTTTGACCTTGTTGAGCCCGCTGCGGTAGCGATCGAGCAGGATCTTGACCAGCAGCTTCAAAATCGGGTCAGCTTGCGATATCCGGTCGGTCAACTGGTCGCGAGTGACGACCATCAGATGGGTTGGGCCCGCCGCAGTGGCGGTTGCCGTGCGGGGCGCGCTATCGATGACGCCCATTTCGCCAACGATATCGCCCGGCTTGAGCTGGGTCAGGATGACCGGCGTTCCTTCAGAGTTTGTGGAGATCTGAAGTCCGCCTTCTTCAATAATGTAGGCGCAGTCCGCTTCGTCCCCCTCTCGAAACAAGATCTCGCCGTCGGCGAGGGTGCGGGTACTGCGATGCAGTTGATGATTCGACACGCCAACGCTCCTTGGAAAACGTTTGCGTAGTGCTGCCGCCTACCTCCCCTGCAGCCAGCAGCGCAGCGCACAGGGCATCGATCATACTGCAATCGACCAACTGCCCACTAGCTTTGTCGGAGGTGACGGCGGGTGCGCGCGTCGGTATAGCGATCGCCTGCCCAGCGCAGAACCCGGCGTTCGCTGCCATGGGAGCAATCCAGATCCCAATACCCGTCGGTGACAAAACTCCCCAGCCTTTGCGGCCGGCAGTTGAACTCGGACTCGCTGATCTTCCACGTTCCCTGGTCCAGACGGATGATCCGCAGCGGCGTATGCGGGATAAATACGTCATAGCGCCTGGCCGCTGCCGCCACGAGGATCTCCGGCTGCCGATCGCGATTTAGCTCCGCGAGCGCAACCTGAATCTGGTAGTCCGATTGTTCGATATGTTCCTCAAGCGCTGTTTTTGCCCAGGCGGGTAGCTCAGCGGGTTCATGCCATTGCAGCGTATGCCCCGGGGCGAAATCGATGCTGGGCTGAGGCCTGACCATCAGCAGCGCCGCTGATGCGGCGGACGTGACCGCCAGCGCCAGCACCGCAGCGATGCGCACCAAGAGTCGGGTTCGGGATGGCCGGCGGCGAGAGGAGGAAATGGCATATGTTTTCATGAGGCCATCCTGGCCGCTGAAAATGGCGCAAAAATGGCGCGGTCGTGGCGGTGAACTTGCGATGCGCGCGGGCAGAAACTTCCGCAAAGCGGCCGTCCGGCGACAACGCGACGGGAACCCCTGCCAAAAGTCCGGGGTTGTGCAAGCGCGCGCGTGGCCCAACAATATCCCTATGCCGGTTTACAAATTTCAACCCCAGATGACGCCAAAAACCACGGCCGGTGGCGTCGTCGCGGGGATTCTTGGCCTCGGAATGGCAGCGCTCACCTTTTTTGTCGGGATTTTTGTGGCGCTGGCGCTGCTGGCCGTCGGCGCGGTCGTAGCGGCCGTCCTGACGGTCCGTCGCTGGTGGCTCGGCCGCCACGGCCAGCCGCAGGCTGGCTACAAGCGCGCAGGCCCCGGCTCAGCCGCCGGCGGTGCTCGGGGTCGGCCTGGACATCGTGCCGAGGTGCTCGAGGGGGAGTATGAGGTGGTTGACCAGCCGCCCGATCAGTCCTGATCAGCCATAAACCCAGTTTATGGCCGGGATCGACACCAGCAGAAAAACGATTGTCATCAGGCCACCCGTCTTCAAAAAGTCCGTCACCCGGTAGCCTCCAGGGCTCATGATCAACGCGCTCACCTGGTGGGTCGGGATCAAAAACGCGTTGGACGCCGAGATTGCCACAATCAGGGCGAACACCGCCGGATCGGCACCGACCGCCAGCGCGACGTTGATCGCCAGTGGCACCAGCAGCGCCGTGGCGCCAACGTTAGACATCACGAGCGTAAAAAACGTGGTCATCGTCGCCAGCAAAATCTGCAGCACCAGCACGGGCACATCACCCAGAAAGGCCAGTGCCTGCTGGGCCATCCACGCGGCGGTTCCGGTGGTGTCCATCGCCAGGCCCAGGGGGATTAAGCTGGCCAGTAGAAACACGGTTTTCCAGCTCACCGACGCGTAGGCCTCGTCCATGCTCAGCACCTGGGTCACCACCATGCCGACGGCACCGACGAGCAGGCAGACGGACAGCCTGAAGTCGGAAAGGACGATCAGGCCCATGGAGAGCAGGAAAAAAGCCAGGGCCCAGCCCACCTTGTGCGGCCGCTGCTCCTCCTTGGGCAGGTCCGTGACCACCACAAAGTCGCGCTCGCCGCTCGCCCGACCCAGGTCGCGCCAGGTGCCGTGCATGATCAGCGTGTCCCCGACCTGCAGCGGGAGGCTGCGCAACCCCTGACGATGCACCTCGTCGGCCCGCTGCAGGGCCAGGACGCTGAAACCATAGGCTTTGCGAAAGCGCACCTCCTGGACGGTCTTGCCCACCAGCGGTGAACCGGGGGTGATCACGCTCTCTGCAATGCCCGCCCGCGAGGGATTGAGCAGGGCGCCGAAGCTGACCAGGCGTGGGCGGACCACCAGCTCGTTGGCCTCGGCAAACTCACCGATCTGCTCGCGCTCTCCCATGGCGCCCAGCACCGTCCCAACCCAGATCATCTCCTCGGAGGCTGGTGCCAGATGCTGGTCATCGCCGTTGCGAATCGCCACCAGCGACGGTGCGCCCTCGAGAACCTCCGCTTCGCCGATGGTCAGGCCAACCAGCGGGCTCTCGGACGTCACCAGCAGCTCGTAGACGTCACCCTTGACGCCGTAGAGCTTGGCGAAATAGCTACGGGTTCGGCCGGGCCGAGTCTTTTCGAGCACCTGGCTGGCCGGCAGAAGGAAGCGGCCGAACAGCAGAAAGAAAAGGATTCCGGCGGCGAGCAGGATCAGTCCAATCGGTGTGACCGAAAACAGGTGGAAGGTCGTGACGGTATCGGCCCCCGGCGGGAGGTTGCGATTGGAGTTCTGGATCAGGTCGTTGAGCAGGATCAGCGGGGATGATCCCACCATCGTTAGCGTGCCACCGAGGATCGCGCAGAACCCCATGGGCATCAGCAGGCGGCTCAGGCTGATCTGGCTGCGGCTCGCGATGCGGCTGATCACCGGCAGGAACAGGGCGGTGGCGCCAACGTTCTGCATGAAGCCGGAGATCACCCCAACGGTGCCGGCGACCAGCGGGATGATCCGGGTTTCCGTGCGGCCGCCGAGCCGCAGGATCATGGAGGCCACAACCGCCATCACGCCGGTGCGGTCGAGCCCGGTCCCGATGATCATCACCGCAATAATGGAGATCACGGCGTTACTTGCAAACCCGGCGAAGAGTTGATCGGGTGGCAGCAGCCCCAACAGACCGATGGCGACCAATGCGCAAAGGGCAACCACGTCCACTCGCAGGATTTCCAGCACAAACAAGACGACCGTGACGCCAAGCACCGCCAGGACCTGGATCATTTCGGTGGTTAGGACAAGGTCGCCGCCCATCGGTCAGCGGCGCTGATAGATCAGGTCGGTGACCTGGTGACCCAGCTTCAGGCCGCGTTTTTCAAAGCGCGTCTCCGGCCGCCAGGCGGGTCGCGGAGACTTTTGCCCAGGCCCGGCAAGGTTTTGCAGCTCGGGCGAGGGCTCGATGATCGTCGCCATGTGTTCCGCGTAAGGCTGCCAATCGGTGGCCAGGTGAAACAGCCCGCCGGGCGCCAGCGCTCGGACGACGTGGCCAACGAAGTCGTGCTGGACAATACGGCGTTTATGGTGCCGGGTCTTGGGCCACGGGTCCGGGAAATACAGTCTCACCCCGGCGAGGCTGCCGGCCGGCACGTGATGAGCCAGCAGATCGCAGGCGTCGTGGCAAAGCAAACGCACGTTTTCCAAGCCGCGCGTTTTGATGTCGATCAGCGCCGAGCCAAGACCGGGCCGATGAACCTCTACGCCGAGATACAGGGACTCAGGATCTGCGGAAGCCATGGCCACCAGCGCTTCGCCGTTGCCGATGCCGATTTCCATGATGGTTGGTGAGGTAGGCGGCGCCAGCAGGCCCAGCGGCTCTCCGGCCTTGGGCTCAAGGCCGTAGGTCTCCCAGTGTGTTGTCAGCGCGTGTTCCTGCGCCTCGGTGGTGCGCCCCCGCAGAACAAAGCTTCGGACCGTGCGTCGGCCGCCCGTATCGCTGCCGCCGGGCGCCGGAATTGCGGGTCGTTCTGCTGCCTTCCTCATGTGTCGGTGGTGCTTCTTATCGGGGCTTGCCGATCCGGGATTCCTGCCGGCAGCGCTGTGAAAAGTGTCCTGTTTGGAGAGTTCGTTGTGTTTCAGAGCCCCGTTGGGCGCCAAGAACAAGGCGCATCGCGCCGGCAATGGCCGTAGCCCTTGGCAAGCGATGCAACGCGGTTATTGGTGCCCAAGGGGGCTCCCTTCGGGCGCGCACCACAAGGCCTGGAGCGGCGTTG
>JBCCCR010000054.1 GCA_039033415.1 Pseudomonadota bacterium
ACGGCTCCGGGGCATGGTCGAGGCGGCTCGGGACGATGACAGCAAAACCGGCTACATCGTTCGCACCAATGCCGAGGGCATGGATACCTTTGCGATCCGCGCGGATCTCGCCTACCTGAATAAGCTGTGGGACTTGATCCAGCAGCGCTCCGCTGACGCGAAACCCGGCGAGTGTGTCTACGAAGATCTCTCGCTGGAGGTTCGGGCGCTTCGCGACATGATGAACACGGAGGTTGATCGGGTCCGCATCGACTCAACCGAGGCGTTTTCTCGCACCGTCGAGTTTGTGCAGCAGTTTATGCCCGAGCGAGCCAACCGCATTGAGCTTTACCAGAGCGAGCGGCCGATCTTCGATCTCTACGGGGTTGAGGACGACATCACAAACGCGCTCGAAAATACGGTGTCGTTGAAATCGGGTGGCCACCTGGTCATTGACCAGACTGAGGCGATGACCACAATCGACGTCAACACCGGCGGCTTTGTCGGGCACCGAAACCTGGAAGAGACCATCTTCAAGACCAACCTGGAGGCGGCCCAGGCCATCGCGCGGCAGCTTCGCCTGCGCAATCTCGGCGGCATCATCATCATCGATTTCATCGATATGGAAGAGCAGGGGCACCGCGACCAGGTTATTCGCACGCTCAACAAAGCGCTGGCCAAAGATCACGCCCGCTACTTTGTTTCCGAAATATCGACGCTGGGCCTGGTGGAAATGACGCGCAAGCGCACCAGCGAAAGCCTGGAACGTTTGCTGTGTGAGCCCTGTCCGATGTGTAACGGCAAGGGCCGGGTCAAGACCGCAGAAACCGTCTGTAACGAGATATTTCGGGAGATAACCCGAGCGGTTCGCCAGTTTGATGCGGACCGACTGCTGGTCATGGCGGCCCCGCAGATCGTCGACAAAATCCTGGAGGAAGAATCCGCAACCATCGAGGCGCTGGAGGATGGGATCCAGAAATCGATCCGCTTCCAGTCCGAGGACCAATACACCCAGGAACAGTTCGACGTCGTCCTTTTCTAGTGTCCTGTTTGAAAAGTTCGCTGCGTTTCAGAGCCCCGTTGGGCGCCAAGAACAAGGCGCATCGCGCCGGCAATGGCCGTAGCCCTTGCCAAGCGATGCAACGCGGTTATTGGTGCCCAAGGGGGCTCCCCTCGGGCGCGTCCCACAAGGCCTGGAGCGGCGTTGCGAGCCTTGGCCAGGGAACCACCCTGGCCGGCGGCTCGCGCCTTGCCCCAGGGCCTTGTGGACACGCGCTGAAATACAGCGAACTTTTCAAACAGGACACTTGGGCGGATACTTCGAAAATTCCTGATGATCGCGGGTTTTTGCATCAATATCATGCGCTCAGCGGTCCAATAGACACCAGCCGGAGCCGGCATAATGCCCCTCCTGACATCCACTCCTTTGATTTAACGGAGGATTTTCCATTTTTCCCCTAGCCACCCACGGCCAGCTTTGAGCACCGATCAGCCACTCACGGGCTGGCGAAGGCGCCTGAGCCAGCTCAAATCGATCGCGTGGACGGCGTTTGCCATGTGCGCGATCGGCCTGGCGGTGCTGGTTGGTCTAGGCAGCCTGCTGCTGCCGTACGCCGATCGCTGGACGCCCCGGGTGGCCGAATGGCTCGAGCAGCAGCTCGGCCAACCGGTGCAGATCGACAGCCTGTCCGCGCGCTGGGAGGGGTATGGGCCTCATCTGAATCTGGCTGGGATCACCGTTGGTCGCGGGACCGAACGGCTCCGGATCGACAACGCAGAGGTGTCGGTCGACACGCTGGCGTTCCTGCGCCCGGGTGCGGGCCTGGCCCATTTTCGAATTCTGGTTGAGGAAGTTGTCGTCACCCGAGACGCCACGGGCGCTTGGGGGCTGATGGGGCTGCCCGCGACCGGCAGCGATCGGCCCGTGCCGGACCTTGACCTGCTCCAGGGTATGGGGCTCAGAGCGCAGAACCTGCGGGTTCGGGACGAGGGGGCCGGCTGGACTCTTGATCTGGGTGAGCTGGAATTGGACCTTCGCCAGACGGCGTCAGCGACTCGCCTCTCGGGCTACCTGGCGCGGGTCGGTGATGAGCTGCAGGGGCAAGGCGCAGGACGTCTGAGCTTTGTGGTCGAGAGTGCGGCGGCCGGCAGTCGCCTATACCTGGATATCGACAGGCTAGCGCTCGCCCAATGGCAACAGGGTGTGCCCGTGGCGGGCGTCATAGCTACCTCCGGAGCGCTGACCGGTCAGCTCTGGGGCAGCTTCGCGGGCGGCGCCATTACCGACGTTGAGTGGCGCGGCAACCTCGAAGGCCTGGCGCTGCGTGACGCGCTGCCCGCCCTGTCTGCGCCGGTGCTGCCTTCACCTGGCCCAGTGATGCGGTCGGACGAAGCGCCGGCGCCTGATGCGCTGGCGGGGAACGACGATTGGCCACTGGATCTCCGGGACGCCAGCGCGCGCTTCAGCCGCACTGACGGCGGCTGGGTTGCACAGCTGATCGACGGCGATCTCACAACGGCCACGGGCACCTGGCCCAGCACAGGCCTGTCCCTGGGGCGATCTGACCAGGGCCTGACGCTTGCGGCAGACTGGCTGCCGGTAGCGGATCTGGCAACGCTGTTCAGTAAGCTTCAGCCGGTGCCGGAGTCGCTGCGCGAAAAGCTCGCTGACGCTTCTCCGAACGGTAAGGTCTCCGATCTGATGTTGACCTTCGCTCCGGCCGCGAGCGAGAGGGATGTCGTCGATGCGACTGAGCAGCCTGGCGGGCCGGAAATCCATGGGGCCTTCCAGGTCAGCGACCTGTCCTGGCAAGCCCGCGGGGCGGCGCCCGGCTTCAGCGGCCTGGATTTTTCGGCATCGTTTGCCGAGCAGCAGCTGACGCTCGAACCTTCGCCAGCGAGCGAGATGACCCTGTCGATTCCCGAGGTGTTGCGGTGGCCGCTAGAGGTCAGCGAGCTGGAAGGTCCTGTCACCTTCCGTTGGGGAGAAAGCTGGCGTCTCGTGGCCGAGTCTCTCGCCTTCCGGAACGAGAGCGTGCGGGCGACGCTGAGGATGGAGGTGCTGGGCAATACGGGGCTGCCGTTTGTCGATCTAAAGCTGGTCGTCAGCGAGGGTGCGGTCGCGGAAGCCAAACGATTTTGGCCGCAGAACAAATTCAACGACAAGCTGCTGGGCTGGCTCGATCGAGCGTTGCTCGATGGCCAGGTGACCGGCGGCAGCGCCATGATGTTCGGTGACCTCGACGACTGGCCGTTTCGCGGCGGCGAGGGTCGCTTCGAGGCGGTGGCCATGGTTGAGGAAGGCCGCCTGGACTTTGATCCCGGCTGGCCTGTCGCGGAGAACCTGGCCGCCACGCTCACCTTTGACTCCGTCGGCATGGCGGCCCGAGCGCCATCGGGCCAGCTTCAGGAGCTTGCGGTAACCGATGTCTTGTTCCGACTGCCGCAGTATCGTGAGCCGCGGATGGAGCTGGACGCACGGGCCAGCGGCGACGGCCAGCAGTTTCTGTCTTTCCTGGCCGCGTCCCCGCTGTACGAGACTTTTTCGGCTTATCTCGAAGGGCTTGAGGTGGACGGTCGAGCGCGCGCCAGCGCTCACGTTGAGCTGCCGCTCAAAGCCGGGCTTGCGGCCAAAGAGGTCGAAGGCAAATTTACGCTGGTGGACGCTGACGTCACCAACGAGCGTTGGCAGGTCGACTTTGCGCAGACGAGCGGTGATGTGCGGTTCACCCATCAGGGTCTCCTGGCCGAAGAGCTGTCCACGCTTTGGGAGGGGTTCGCGTCATCGCTCAGCCTGGCGACCGGCAAATTTGTCAGTAACCCCGAGCTGGCGGTAGAGGCGAGGCTCACCGGAACCGCGCCGGCCAGTGTTTTCAGCGTTGAGATCCCACAGCTTGCGCCGCTGCTCGAGCGTATCCCCGAAGCGTGCGAATGGGTGGCCAATCTCGCGATTCAGAATGACGGCGAGCTGACCGGCGACGGCGCGCCGCCTCGGCTGACGGTGAAGTCTCTACTTGAGGGCAGTGAAGTTCAGCTCCCGGCACCGCTCAGCAAGCCTACGGGAGACGCCCTGCCGATGGAACTGGGGGTGGATCTGCCGGAGTTCGGAAACCTGGCCCTGGACATCGCCGACCTGCTCAAGCTGCGTTTTCGTCCGCCGATCGAAGGCCAGCCTTGGGGTGGAACGCTGCACCTCGGCCCGGGCGATCCGGCCGTGAACAACAACCCCGGGCTGCTGATCGAGGGCCGCATCGACTATATCGATCTCGATGAGTGGCAGGATCTGCTTGCCGGCTTTGCCGGTGAAGGCCTGCCGGATGATGAGCAGCGCTGGCTGACCTCGATGGATCTGACGATCGACCAGTTCCGTTTTGCCTACCGCGACTTCACGAACCTGACCCTGCGCACCTCCCGGGATGACGATTACTGGACGCTCCATATGAAGGGCGACCAGGTTGAAGGCACGCTGCGCGTGCCGCTGGATCCTGACGGGCGACGCCTGTTGCTCGCCGAGCTGGACCGCCTCGAATGGCCGCCGTCCAGCCAGACGCTGGGTCCGCCCAGCATCGATCCGGCGCGCATTCCGCCGCTGCGCTTTGTGGCCGGCAGCGTGAGCTTCGACGGTGTTCCTTACGGCAGCGTCAGCTTTGAGTCCTACCCCGTGCGGGACGGCATGCATATCGACCATCTGGAAACCCAGTCAGACACCATGGCGATCAGCGCCAGCGGCGACTGGCTGCAGGTCGACGGCAGCAGCCTCAGCCAGTTCGGGCTGACGATCACCGGTGATGAGCTCGGCGCCATCTTTGAAGCCTTCGGCTACGGCCGCCTGATCGAAGGTGGCCAGACAATCGTCCGCCTGGACGTCAACTGGCCGGGTGCGCTGTCCGACTTTGAGATGAACAGCCTGAACGGCGATATGGACGTCAACATTTCCAACGGCCAGATCGTGGAAGTGAAACCTGGCGCGGGACGAATCTTCGGCTTGATGAGCCTGCAGGCACTCCCTCGGCGGCTGACGCTCGACTTCTCCGATCTATTCAAATCGGGTCTGACGTTCGACTCGATCGAAGGCAATTTCCGTCTCGAAGGGGGCAGCGCCTTCAGCGAGAATCTGACGATTGAAGGGCCGACCGCGGATATCGAAATCAAGGGGCGAACGGACCTGGCCAGCCAGGGCTACGACCAGGTGGTTACCGTCATCCCGGAGGTTGGCTCAACGCTGCCGGTGGTCGGCGCACTGGCGGGTGGTGCCGGCGGTGCGGCGGCGGCCTTTCTGCTGCAGAACCTTTTCGATCGCCAGATCGACGCCATTTCTCAGTTCCACTACTCCGTGACCGGCAGCTTCGAGGAGCCGGTGGTCGAGCTGATCGGGGCCAGCGACGAGCGTCTGGAGCTCGAAACCGCCCGCGCGCTGCGCCGTGACGCCGAGCGCCAATCGGGCTGAGGGCCGCCCCACGCCGATTCGCTTCCGCCGCGGGCATCTGTTGAAATAACGCCTGCAGACACACAACTTACCTCCATGACCGATTCTCTGGCACTGGCCCGGCAGCAGCTCCTGCAGCCCGGCGGCCTCAACGAAAGTGATCTCGAAACCCTGCTGGGGACGCTGATGGCGCCCTCCGTGGACGCTGCGGATCTCTATTTTCAGTTTTCTCGGCATGAGTCCTGGGTGCTCGAAGACGGCATCGTGAAGGAAGGCCACCACAACATTGAGCAGGGCGCGGGCGCTCGCGCGATGTCCGGTGAAAAGACTGGCTTTGCCTACTCTGACGAGCTGGTACTGCCTGCGTTGACAAGCGCCAGCGAGGCGGCCCGGGCGATCGCCCGCGGCGGTCGAAGCGGCGTTACCCAGGCGTGGCAGGCGCAGACGAGTCCGACACTCTACGTGCCGACCGACCCGCTGGACAGCTTGCCCAACGAAGACAAGATCGCCTGGCTTCAGAAGATCGACACGCTGGCCCGAGCGGAGGACAGCCGGGTTCAGCAGGTGATTGTCAGCGTCGCCGCCACGCATGACGTGGTGCTGGTGGCGGCCAGCGACGGCACGCTGGCCGGCGACGTCCGGCCCCTGGTCAGGCTCAACGTGCAGGTCATCGCCGCCAGCGGCGAACGGCGAGAAACCGGGACTTTCGGCTGCGGCGGTCGCTACACCTATCAGGAGCTGCTCACCGAGGACAACGCGCGGCGGGCGGCGAGCCAGGCGGTCCGCCAGGCGCTGGTGAACCTCGACGCGGTCGACGCGCCCGCCGGCTCCATGACGGTTGTGCTCGGGCCGGGCTGGCCCGGCGTGCTGCTGCACGAGGCGATCGGGCATGGCCTGGAGGGCGACTTCAACCGCAAAGGGACCTCAGCCTTCAGCGGGCGCATGGGTGAAATGGTGGCCAGCGAGCTGTGCACCGTGGTGGATGATGGCACCATCGCCGATCGACGCGGTTCGCTCACCGTCGACGACGAAGGTGTCGCCAGCCAGCGTACGGTGCTGATCGAAAACGGCCGGCTGACCGGCTACATGCAGGACAAAATGAACAGCCGTCTGATGGGCACCGCCAGTACCGGCAACGGTCGGCGCGAGTCGTTTGCCCACCTCCCCATGCCGCGTATGACTAACACCTACATGCTGCCCGGCGAAAGTGATCCCGAGGAAATTTTGAAGTCGGTGAAGCGCGGGCTTTACGCGGTGAATTTTGGCGGCGGCCAGGTGGATATCACCTCGGGCCAGTTCGTGTTTTCAGCAAGCGAAGCCTACCTGATCGAAGACGGCAAGGTCGGGGCACCGGTCAAAGGCGCAACCCTGATCGGCAACGGGCCGGAAGCACTGACGCGAGTCAGCATGGTGGGCAACGATCTGGAGCTCGACGCTGGCGTTGGCGTTTGCGGCAAGAACGGCCAGAGCGTGCCGGTGGGCGTGGGTCAGCCGACGCTGCGCATCGACGGCATGACCGTCGGCGGCACCCAGGCCTGATGACGCAGGCACGGGCGGCGCGCCCGCGGGTGTGCAGCACGCCGGTTAAGGCGAGCTGGAACCGGGCTGGCGCCCGGTCAGCACTCGCTCTCCTCCGACCCGGCCGGGTCGACAGATACTGTCGGCGGCGCGGGCAGCGGCGTTTGCTGGTCGATCTCGCGCAGGGCCCGAAACAGCAGGCGGGCCGACGCCGGCGGCTGCTGCCGCTCGCGCTCCAGCAGGGCTTTTTTCACCAGACTCGACAGCTTAGGGCGATCGATGCTCGCCTGATGGCTGCTCAACTCATTGATGGCCGCCCGCCCACCCGCGAGCAGATAGTCACGCCAGCCTTCCAGCCGATGGAGCTGGGCGCGCTCGGTCTGCTGCGGCTGCTCAGCCGCCGCCAGCTCCGCGAGAAGCTCACCGCGATCCTCCCGCCGGAGCTGCTTGGCCAAAAACATCAGCTCGCGCTTGCGCGCGACAAAACGCGTGATGCCCCGCACCTTTTTCACCAGCTCGACGAGCGCCGGTTCCAGGCTCAAGCTGTCCAGTTCGGCCGGAGCCATCTCCACCAGTCGGCCGGCCAGCTCAAACATGGCCGCCGCCTCGCGCTTGCGCTGAGATTTACTGACCGGAAGCTCGTCAGGCATAACAATTAGAAACCGCCATGAAAGAAGAAAAAAAGCATAGCGACAGTCCTTCAGAGGGTAAAGACGCCTGGTCCGTCGATCAGCTGGATCGTCTGCAGGAAATTGCCCAGCAGGTGCTAGCCGGCGCCAAGGCCGCCGGCGCTGACGGCGCTGAGGTGAGTGCCAGCAACTATCTGGGCATCTCCGCCACCGTGCGGATGGGTGAGGTCGAAACGCTGGAATATAGCCAGGATCGGGGGCTCAACCTGACCGTGTATTTTGGCCAGCGAAAGGGGAGCGCTTCAAGCGCTGATCTGAGCGATCAGTCGTTGAAGCGGTCGCTCGATCAGGCCTGCACCATCGCGCGCGTCACGCAGGAAGACACCTGCCACGGCCTGGCGGATGCTGACCTCATGGCGACTGACCATCCCGACCTGGATCTCTGGTCCCCTTGGGATATCAGCCCCGAGGACGCGATTGAGCTGGCTACGGAAACCGAGGCGGTTGCGCTGGCGGCTGACGATCGAATCGATAACTCCGAAGGTGCGAGCACGGCGACCGGCAGCGCGGTATCACTGTACGCCAACAGCCACGGTTTTGTCGGTCAGCGGCGTTCGACCCGCCACTCGCTGAGCTGCCTCGTGCTGGCCCGCGACGGTGATTCGATGCAACGGGACTACTGGTATGACACCCGCCGCCACGTTGGCGACCTGGCGGACGCCGCTACGGTCGGCCGGAAGGCGGCGCAGCGCGCCTCGGCACGCTGCGGGGCACGCCCGATTGCAACCACCCGCGCCCCCGTGCTGTTTGTGCCGGAGACCGCGCGGACGCTGCTCGGCCACCTGGTCTCGGCGATCAGCGGCGGTAACCTCTATCGCGGGTCGTCGTTTCTGCGCGACCAGCTCGATCAGCAGCTTTTTCCCGATTTTGTCACCATCGAGGAGCTGCCCCTGTTGACCCGGGGCCTGCGATCGAGCAGTTTTGACGGCGAGGGTGTGGCCTGCCAGCAGCGGGAAATTGTCGCGGACGGTGTCCTGCGCGGCTTTGTGCTGGGTAGCTACTCGGCCCGCAAGCTGGGGCTGACCACCACCGGCAACGCTGGCGGCGTGCACAACCTCACGCTGCGTCCCGGTGCCCGGTCTTTTGATGACCTGATAAAGGATATGGGTCGCGGCCTGATCGTGACCGAAATGATGGGGCAGGGCGTGAGTGTGACCACCGGCGACTACTCGCGCGGCGCCGCTGGCTTCTGGGTAGAAAACGGCGAAATTGAGCACGCCGTGGAAGGCGTGACCATCGCGGGCAACCTGAAGGATATTTTTGCCGGCGTGCAGGCGCTGGGCAGCGACCTGGACGAAAGGGCGGGCACCCGCTGCGGCTCGATCCTGGTAGGCGATCTGACGATTGCGGGGAGCTGAGCAACCCTGGAGCGCGGCACGCTCGGCCAGGCTGTACAGCGTG
Source organism: Pseudomonadota bacterium (assembly GCA_039033415.1). Lineage (NCBI taxonomy): Bacteria > Pseudomonadati > Pseudomonadota > Pseudomonadota bacterium. The sequence goes on from JBCCCR010000054.1 coordinate 9,013, forward strand.
CCGGAGTGGTCGGAGGGCCTGTTTGGCATCAGTCCCGAGGGTGATGCGCTCGTCTACCCACTAGGCCCTGCCGAGAGACCGCTGGTGCTGTCGCAGCTCGTCAGCCTGGCCCGTGACCAGCACAGCGCCTCGCTGCCGCTGCTGTTGACCTTTCCCCAGCTGGCGCACACCCGCGCGGCCCAGCTCCAGAACGCGTTTCAGACGCAGATCGACGGCCAGGGTTACGCCGGCCGATATACCCCCGTTTATCCGATTAAGGTCAATCAGCATCAGTCGCTGGTCCAGGAGCTGACGACGGGCTCAGGGCTGGGCGTTGAAACCGGCAGTAAGGCAGAGCTGCTGGCCGCCCTGGCGGTCAGCGCGCCGAACGATCTGATTATCTGTAACGGCTATAAAGATTCGGACTATCTGCAGCTGGCCTTGCTCGGCCAGCGCCTCGGCCGCCGGGTGACCATCGTGCTGGAGTCGCTGGACGAGCTGCCGGTGCTGGTCCGCCTGTGTCGTGAAACCGGTCAGACTCCAACCCTTGGGGTTCGGCTCAAACTCGCTTCGGTGGCGGGCGGCCACTGGCAGAACAGCGGCGGCGAGCGGTCGAAGTTCGGACTCGGTCCGGCGCAGATCGATCGGCTGCTGGAGATGCTAGCGCTTGATGCTTTGGGCCACTGGTTGCAGATGGTTCATTTCCACATGGGGTCGCAGATCTCCAATATCCGGGATATCCAGGAGGCGCTCGACGAGCTGGGCCGTTATCTGACGGAGCTGCACCATCGCGGCATTCGCATCAGCCAGGTGGACGTTGGTGGTGGTCTCGGCGTGGACTACGAAGGGGCGGCCTCGCGCGAGTTCTTTTCCATGAATTATCGGATGGATCACTACGCGGCGGCGGTGGTCAGCGGCATCGCCCGGGCCTGTGACGCCGCCGGCCTGGTTCACCCCGACATCATTACCGAAGCCGGCCGCGCGTTGAGCGCGCACCACGCGGTACTGGTCAGCGAGGTTATCCGCAGCGAGCAACCGCCTTCGCTGGATGACGACCCGGCAAAGCCCGACGCGGGCACGGAGCGAGGGACTCCAGCTCGCGGCAGTGAGTTCGCCGACGGCGTGCAACAGCTCCTGGTCGACGCCGCTGAAGGGCCGCCTAGCGAACGATTCTCGGAGGCGCAGCACCTGTTTGCTGCTGGCAAGGCCGCCTTTGCCGCCGGCGCCATGTCGCTGGCTGAACGCGCGCGCCTGGACCGCACTTTCTATGCGCTTTGCCGTGACGTCGTGAAACAGCTGGACCCCCACAGCCGACGAACCCGCGGTTTGGCTGACGAGCTGGCGACGCTGCTGGCCCAGCGCTGTTTCTGCAATCTGTCGGTCTTCCGGTCGATGCCCGACGCTTGGGCGATCGGCCAGGTGTTCCCCATCATGCCTCTGACCGGACTCCATGAGGCGCCGACACATCCCTCGGTGCTGCACGACCTGACCTGCGATTCGGACGGGCAGATCAGCCGTTACGTCACCGAAAGCGGTATCGAGCCAACGCTGCCGCTGCCCGACTTTAGCCGGCGTGAGGAACGGCAGGTGGCGGTCTTTCTGGTCGGTGCCTATCAGGACATTCTCGGTGATAACCACAATCTGCTCGGACGAACTCAGCTCTGTGAGGTTCGGTCGGAAAACGGCCTGCCGGAGTTGACGCTTCGGTCGAGGGGGGACAGTACGGCGGACGTGCTGCGAGAGGTGGGCTATCAGCGTCATTGGCTAGAGGAGCGCTTTGCGTCGCTGGCGGGAGACGACCCAGCCGCAGCGGATCTGCTGCATGACAGTCTGGACAGCTATACTTATCTGCGGGACAGCAACTGAGGTCGGAACGTGGAACCGTCAACCATCTTTGTACTCGTGCTCGTGGGGTTTGCCGTACTCACCGTGATCAAGGGTGCCCGCGTGGTGCCCCAGGGTTTTGAATATACCGTCGAGCGCTTTGGTCGTTACATCCGAACCCTGACTCCGGGCTTTCACCTGATCATCCCCTGGGTCGACGCCATCGGCCACAAGATCAACATGATGGAACGGGTGCTCGACGTTCCCTCTCAGGAAGTGATCAGCCGCGATAACGCGGTGGTCACCGTCGACGGTGTGGTCTTTTTTCAGGCGCTTGACGCCGCCAAAGCGGCCTATGAGGTTAACCAGCTGGAGCACGCGGTGCTGAATCTGGTAATGACCAACATCCGGACGGTGCTCGGCGCAATGGATCTGGACGAGAGCCTGTCCAAGCGTGACGAAATCAACGCGCGCTTGCTGGGCGTCGTCGATGAGGCCACCACCCCCTGGGGCATCAAGGTGACGCGGATCGAGATCAAAGACATCACGCCCCCGCGAGATCTGGTTAACGCCATGGCTCGCCAGATGAAAGCGGAGCGGGAGAAGCGCGCGACGGTCCTGGAAGCTGAAGGCCAGCGACAGTCTGAAGTGCTGCGGGCGGAAGGGGAAAAACGCGCGGCGGTGCTCGAAGCTGAAGGTCGGAAAGAGTCGGCGTTTCGAGACGCTGAAGCCAGGGAACGCCTGGCGGAGGCGGAAGCCAAGGCAACTCACATGGTTTCGCAGGCGATCGCCAAAGGCAACGTGCAGGCGGTCAACTATTTTGTGGCGCAAAAGTATGTGGAGGCCTTGCGCGAAATCGGCACTGCAAAAAACCAGAAGATGATTCTGCTGCCGATGGAAACGGCCGGCGTACTGGGCACCGTTGCCGGCGTGATGGAGCTGGCCAAAGCCTCAGCCGCTGAGGGCGGCGGCGGTGGTGGAGACGAGGATGACAGCGACACCTCGCCCAGGCCGTCGGGACCCGGTAATCCGTTCCTGCCCGGCGACCCGCAGCCGTGATCGAACTGCTGGAGTCGCTAAACAGCTGGCATTGGCTGGCTCTGGCCCTGGGGCTGCTGATCATCGAGCTGATGGCGCCCGCCAGCTTTTTTCTGTGGCTGGGCCTCGCCGCGGCAGCCACCGGAATCCTGCTGTTTTTCCTGCCCATGAGCTGGGAGATTCAGTGGGTCTCATTTTCGGTTTTCTCGGTCCTCAGCATCCTGTCGTGGTTGAGCTATCGGAAGCGCCAGCCGGCGCCAACCGATCAGCCGAAGCTCAACCGGCGCGGCGAGCAGTACGTGGGGCGGGTATTCACGCTCGACGAGCCGATCGTGAACGGCGTGGGGAAGGTCAAGGTGGACGACACCAGCTGGCGAGTTTCTGGACCGGATCTGGGTTCGGGCGAGAAAGTGATGGTGGTCGGCGTCGACGGTGTGGTGTTTGAGGTACAGCCCGTCAACTGATTGACCAGGGCGCTCATTTATTGTCCCAGTTATTCAAATCCTGGGCTGGACCACCTACGAAGTTTGGCGTAGTATCGATGTTAAGTAGTAGGGATGAGGGCATTAATGATGGCAAAGTTTTGTTCCCGAACGGTTTGCGCAGCGCTGGCGCTGTGTCTAACCACCCTCGTCTGGGCTGAGCCCAAATCCGAAGCCGATCAGCCTGCCGTCATCAAAGTTACTGACAGCCCCAGCGTCGCTGAACCGATGCAGGTCTGTATGCCCGAAGGCGACGACGACAAGCCGGCCTTGCGCGACGATTGCATTACGGTCCTCGAGGACGTTTCTAAGCGCAAAGGCCGATACGCGGCGACGACGCGGCACAAGCGCGAGCTCCGATCGCTGTGCGAAAACCAATGGCTTCCACGCTGTCGACACAAGTATTAGGCCAAAAATCAGGCCAAGTATCAGGCCAGATCAAAAGTTTCCAAAAAAGCCGCGCTCAGCGCGGCTTTTTTTGTGGAGGCGACATCCCCAACCCCTTAGCGTGGCATGCAAATTTTTGTTGCTGGCGCGACGCGAGCCGTGAGGGACGGTTATACTCCCACGTTGCTAAAACGGCGGTTTTTCGTGTCTCAGGCGGAAGTCACCAACTTGCTGAAAGCCTGGAGGGCCGGCGATGAGCCCGCCCGAAATGCGCTCATGAACGTGCTTTACACGGACCTACGCGCCGTCGCATCGCGGGCTTTGGCCGGAGAGCAGGCCGCGGTTTCGCTCCAACCTACCGCTCTAGTCAACGAAGCTTTCCTCCGCCTGGTCGACGTCCACAGCATCGATTGGCAGGGCCGAAATCATTTTCTCGGTCTGGCGGGTCGCGTGATGCGACAGATTCTGGTCGACCAGGCGCGTCGCCGAAACGCCGCCAAACGCGACTGGGGTCGCCGGATCACCCTGACCGGCGGCGCAGCGCTGACGCAGTTTGAAGACGTTGAGATTCTTAGCCTCGATGCCGCGCTCAGCGAACTCAGTGAGGTGGACGAAGAGCTCTCTCGGGTCGTCGAGCTGCGGTTTTTTGCCGGACTCAATGTCGACGACACGGCGCTGGCCATGGACATCTCACCGGCGACGGTCAAAAGACGCTGGCGCGCCGCGCGCGCGTGGCTGATCGATCGCCTGCAGGAGGCCCCGAGTGGCTGACAAAGCCGGTTCGGTGTCGCAGGCCGCGCTGGCCCTTTTTGAACTCTCGCTAGAACAACCCACCGCCAACCGCCGCGCCTGGCTGTCGCAGAAAACGCTGGGTCAGCCCGAGCTGGCGGCTGCCGTCGATCGCCTGGTGGACGCTGACGGGGGCGAGCACAGCTTTCTGGACCACGGCATTAAAACGGGTGCCGATCTCGTCGGGCAGAAGCTGGGACCCTGGCGCGTAGATGAGCTGCTGGCTGAAGGCGGTATGGGATCGGTATACCGGGTTCATCGCGAGGACGGCGATTTCCAGCAGCGTGCGGCGCTTAAGGTGATCCGCGGCCAGCTCTTCCAGGCGCCGCAGTTAATCCGGGAACAGCTGCTCGCCCGGTTTCAGGTGGAGCGCCAGGTGCTCGCCAATATTCAGCACGACAACGTCGCCGGCATTCTCGACGGTGGCAGCACCAGCGACGGTTTGCCGTATCTCGTGATGGAGTTCATCGAGGGCGAACCGCTCAACGATTACGTTCGAAAACGCCGGCTGTCTCTCCGGCAGCGGCTCGATCTGTTTATGCACCTGCTCGACGCCATGGGTGCGGTGCATGCCAATCTGGTGGTTCATCGTGACCTGAAGCCGTCCAACGTCATGGTGACCGATGCAGGCGAAGTGAAACTCCTGGACTTTGGCATTGCCAAGGTCCTGGACACCGACGCACCCAGCGCCGGCGCGTACACCATGACCGGCGCCTCCGCGATGACGCCCGACTACGCAAGCCCCGAGCAGGTGCGTGGCGAGCCAGTGACGCTGGCGAGCGATATCTATTCGCTTGGCCTGCTGCTCTATCAGCTTCTCGGAGGCCGAGCGGCGTATGAGGTGTCTCAGCTCACGCCCGCCGAGGCGGAGCGGATCATCTGCGAGGATGAGCCGACGCTGCCGAGCAGCAGCCTGCGCCAATCGGCTCCGACGCATATCAAGCACGGTCCGGCGGACCTGCGCGGTGATCTGGACGCCATCATCATGAAAGCGCTCCGCAAGGAGCCGGCGCTGCGTTACGGGTCGAGCTTCGAGATGGCGGCGGACATCGAGCGCTTTCTCTCCAGCCTACCGGTGCGGGCCCGCCGCAACAGCCGGCGCTATCGGCTGGGTAAGTTTCTGCTTCGCAACCGCGGATTCCTGGCCGCAACCGGGGCGGTCGTGGCGGCACTCGGCGTAGGGCTGCTGTTGGCGTTTGGTCAGGCTCGAAAGGCCAGTGCGGCCGCTGCTGACGCGCGGAGCGAAGCGGCCAAAGCGGAGGCCGTCAGCGAGTTTCTGCTCGACCTGATTTCCCAGGGGGACCCCTTCGAGGCGCCCCAGGCACCCACGGTGCGGGACGTGCTGGAAACCGCCGGCGACCAGGTTGGTGACCGCTTTGTTGACCACCCGGAGGTCGAGGCGGCGGTGCGCCGGACGCTCGGCTGGACGCTGGTGAACCTGGGCAAGCTGGACCTCGCTGAGCCGCAGCTGACGGAGGCCTACGAGAAAAATCTGGCCTCGCACGGCCTTGGCCATCCCTCAACCATTCTCAACCAGTCCAACCTGGGCTGGCTGGCCCATGAAAAAGACCAGCTTCCGGAAGCCAGACGCTGGTATGACCTCGCCATCGCCGGCTTTGGGCCAGACACCCCTAAGCTGCTGCAGGCCAGCGTGCTCAACGACTACGGCGTTGTGCTGGGCTGGTACGAGGAAAACGCCGCCAGCGCGGAGGCGCTGCACCGGGCCCAGGCGATTCTCGACGAGGTAGATCCTTCGACGCCCAAATACGATCCGGCGATGGTGGTGGGCAATCTCGCCGTGACAACCCACCAGCTCGGGGACCTCGAGCAGGCGGAAGCCTACTACCTCGAAGACATTCGACTGAAGGAGTCGCGGCCGGGCTCACCGGACGCAAACCTGATGTACAGCTACAACAACCTGGCGACCCTGAAGTACGAGCGCAAGGAGATCGACGAGGCGCTGCCGTTGATGGAAAGATCCATTGCGCTGCGACGCGACATCCTCGGACCCGAACACCCTAGCCTGGGCCGGGCGCTCGGCAATCTGGCGCTGGTTAATCTCAGGGCGGATCGTCTCGACGAGGCTGAGGCGGCGGTTCGTGAAGCGGAAACCGTTAACGCCAGTCAGCCGGCTTCCAGCGATACGCGGTTACGGCTGCGTCTCACCGTCGCCCGGATTCGCCACGCAAGAGGGGATCTTGAGCAGGCCCTTGAGGACAGCCAAGCCTTGCTGGCCGACCTTGGCGCGATCGATCACCGGGAAGTGGGTGAAGTGACCGCTCAGGTTCATCTGCATGTTGCGCTGGTCCATGCCGATCGCCAGGAGCTGGAGGCCGCGAGCAGCGCCGCTGCGCAGGCGGTGGCGCTGCGCACAGCGCTCCATGGCGAAGATCACTACCTGACGAAGGAAGCCGCCAAGCTCCTGCGTAAATATCAGGACGGGGAGCCGCAGGGCGGCTGACGGCGTCAGCGCTTCGGCGGCGGTGCGGTTGGCAGCAGCGAGGCCGGCAACGGGGGACGTCGCCCCCACTGCCCGGGAGCGTACTCGGCTGACAGGTAATCCAGAATCTGGGATTCCTGATCTTCGGGTATCGGCCACAGGTTTTGCTTCTGCTGCATCCAGCGAATGGTGCTGAGCCACATCTCCCGGCTGCCCCGCTGGCCGGTGACCAGCTTCAGCGAATGGCATCCGCCGCAGTGCGCGCGCACGAGCTGCCAGCCGGGCGCAACCTTGAGGCCGGTGTCGGGATCGACGGGTGTATCCGCTTGCGCGACGAGACCAGGCCCAACCAGCAGCATCCCGCCGAACAGCGCGCGGGACATCCAATGGCCAAGGGTCGATACCACCAACGCTAAACCGCCTGAACCGCTATCCGGTGGCAGGCGTTGTTGAGATAACCTTTCGGATTCCAGCCTGGCACCAGCATCGGCTGGCTGACCGATGCGGTGTCCGTCGCGCGCGCCCATACCTCGTAATAGCCTTCCGTCGGCAGACGGAAGCTGGCTTCAAAGCGTTGCCAAGCCAGGCGGTTTGGTGGCGGCGCCAGCTTGGCCGCCGTCCACGTGGCGCCAAAGTTGGTGCTGATGGCGACGTCAGCGACCGACCGGTCGCCGGCCCAGGCATGGCCGCGGACCGTCAGCGTCTCTGACCTGGCGACCGTGACGCCGCTGGCCGGCGAGGTGATCAGCGACTTCACGGGCATCGATTCGATGATGCAAAGCGATTCATCGGGCACGACCGTTCCGGGCGCCACCGGCCGGCACGGAACCCGGTAGGCGGTTCCGGTCATTTTTGCGCCGTCGTGCACGCGGTCGCGGATGTCGATGCCCGTCAGCCATTTGCCGCTGACCGAACCGGGCCAGCCACCGAGCACGAGCCTGAGCGGCGCGCCGTGGAGGGGGTGGATCGGCTCCCCGTTCATCGCCCAGGCGATCAGCGACTCATCTTCCAGAGCTTTGCTCATCGGAACACCGCGGGAGATTGGCGCCTTCTTCGGATCACCGGACAAATGTCGGTCGGCGCCGTGATAGCCGATATAGAGGGCCGAGGGGCTGATGCCGCAGTGTTCCAACACATCGCGCACGCGCACGCCGGTCCAGCGTGCGCAGGAAACCGCGCCGGTTGTCCACTGATTACCGGGAGCCGGCGGCCGAAATTCGGCCCGGCCGTTGCCGCCACACTCGATCTGTAGCTGGTAGGTGTGTGTCTGGAACCGCTGTCTGAGTTCAGCAATCGAGAATGTTGTCGGGCGCTCGACCGCCTCACCGCCGATCGTCAGCCGCCAGGCTGCCGGATCGACGTCTTCCGGCGGGATGCCGTTGTTGCGGACAAACATGCGTGCTGCGGGTGTCACGCTGTCGTCCAGCAGATGCGCCGGAGTCTGGGCGTTGATCGGGCGATCGTTGAGAATTTCGAGTTCGGGGTGGCTGGCGAGAAGCGCGCCACTGCTGGCTTGAGCGACAGCGGCTGGCAGCAGGCTGGCGGGCAGCAGGCCAAGCGCCCGGCATCCGCCAGCGGCGGAGCCCAGCAGGATGGTGTCGGTCAGCCAACGTCGGCGGCTGTAGCCGGCTGGGTCATCACCGGCTGCGTCGGTTAGAAGCTCAGAGAATCCTCGCTGGCGCGCCACGTCGCAGTTGGAAGGTTATTGTGAGTTGCTGGCTCTGATGCGCCGGGCCAGCGTGGTGGCCAGCGTGTGGAAAAAACGCGCGGCCAGCGATGGGTCGGCTTCCAGCAGCTCCTCGAGGTCACCGCGAGACAGTTCGAGCATCTCCACGGCCTGAACTGCCGTGACGGATGCACTGGACTCACCCTGGTCTAGAAAGGAGACCTCGCCGATAAACTCGCCGGGCCCGACGTAGGCCAGCACGTCGGTCCCGTAGACGCGGGAAAAGTCTACTTTAACGTTGCCGTCGAGGAGGTAGTAAATACGATCCGGCGTGGTGTCCTGCTGCAGGATGACCTGCTGCGGCGTGTAGTTGACGATGCTGCCACGATCCTTCAGCAGGTTGAGATCTTGTTCCGTCAGGTATGTGGTTTGCACGCTAGCGTCCTTTATTATTTGATCAAAAGCTTGACGGATCGTAGAGATCGTCGGAGAAGGTTGCCTCGGGCGCCTGTCCACCTTCGTTGAATTTCACCTTGAGCTGGAGGCCGTCGCGCGAGTCGGCCTTCTGCAGCGCCTCGTCGAGCTCGATGACGCCCTGGTTGTAGAGCTCGTAAAGCGCCTGGTCGAAGGTCTGCATCCCGGCGTCCAGGGATTTTTCCATCGCTTCCTTGAGATCGGCAATCTCGCCGCGGCGGATCATGTCTCGGATCATCGGCGTGTTTACCAAAATCTCGACCGCTGCCCGGCGCTTGCCCTCTTTGGTCATCACCAGACGCTGGGAGATGATGCCCCGCAGGTTGAGCGACAGGTTTTGCAGGACCTGCTTGTGTAGCGTTTCGG
>JBCCCR010000055.1 GCA_039033415.1 Pseudomonadota bacterium
ACGCCGGCGCCGACCGTGCGTCCGCCTTCGCGGATCGCAAAGCGAAGGCCGTCTTCCATCGCGATCGGCGCGATCAGCTCAACCTTCATCTGCACGTTGTCTCCCGGCATCACCATCTCAACGCCCTCCGGAAGCTCGCAAGCTCCCGTCACGTCCGTCGTGCGGAAGTAAAACTGCGGACGATAGCCCTTGAAGAACGGCGTGTGACGTCCACCCTCGTCCTTGCTCAGCACATAAACCTCACACTCAAACTTCGTGTGCGGCGTGATCGTGCCCGGATGCGCCAGTACCTGGCCGCGCTCCACGTCGTCTCGCTTCGTGCCGCGCAGCAGCACGCCCACGTTGTCACCCGCCTGACCTTCGTCAAGCAGCTTCCGGAACATCTCAACACCGGTGCAGGTCGTCTTCTCCGTGGCCTTGATGCCCACGATCTCGATTTCCTCTCCCACCTTGATGATGCCCCGCTCAACCCGGCCCGTCACAACCGTGCCCCGGCCAGAGATCGAGAACACGTCCTCAATCGGCATCAGGAACGGCTTTTCCGTGTCCCGCGTCGGCTCCGGAATGTACGCGTCCATCTCTTCGATCAGCTTCAGGATCGCCGGCACACCAATATCTGAGGTGTCACCTTCCAGCGCCTTCAGCGCGCTGCCCGTCACGATCGGCGTGTCGTCGCCCGGGAAGTCGTAGTCGCTCAGCAGCTCGCGTACTTCCATCTCGACCAGTTCCAGCAGCTCCTCGTCGTCGACCATGTCGGCTTTGTTCAGGAACACCAGAATGTACGGAACACCCACCTGACGCGACAGCAGAATGTGCTCGCGCGTCTGAGGCATCGGGCCGTCCGCGGCCGAACACACCAGGATCGCACCGTCCATCTGCGCCGCACCCGTGATCATGTTCTTCACGTAATCCGCGTGACCCGGGCAGTCAACGTGCGCGTAGTGACGCGAGTCAGACTCGTACTCCACGTGCGCCGTCGCAATCGTGATACCCCGCGCTCGCTCTTCCGGCGCGTTGTCAATCTGATCGTAAGCCTTCACCTCGCCGCCGCGTGCCTCAGCACACACCTTCGTCAGCGCCGCCGTCAGCGTCGTCTTGCCGTGGTCTACGTGACCAATCGTCCCGACGTTAACGTGTGGCTTTGTACGCTCAAATTTTTCCTTCGCCATTTTCTCTTAACCTTTCAAAAAAACGTATTTTGGTGTTATTCGTTGTAACGTCGACTCAAGTCGATCCGGGGCCGATCAGGCCTGATTGATCACCGCGTCAGCCACGCTGGACGGGGCCTCAGCGTAGTGATCAAACTCCATGCTGTAGGTCGCTCGACCCTGAGACATGGACCGCAGATCCGTGGCGTAGCCGAACATTTCGGCCAGCGGCACGTTGGCGCGGACAATCTTGCCGGCCGGTGACTCTTCCATCCCCTGGACGATGCCGCGGCGACGGTTAAGGTCACCCATCACGTCACCCATGTAGTCTTCCGGTGACACCACCTCGACCTTCATGACCGGCTCGAGCAGGTTCATACCCGCTTCCTGAGCAGCCGCCTTCATACCCATCGAGCCAGCGATCTTAAACGCCATCTCGTTGGAGTCGACGTCGTGATAAGAGCCGTCGTACAGCGCAACCTTCACGTCGACCACCGGGAAGCCCGCCAGCACACCGCTTTCCATCTGCTCTTGAATGCCTTTGTCGACAGACGAGATGTATTCGCGAGGCACGACACCACCGACGATTTCATTCACGAACTCGTAGCCGGCACCGCGTTCCTGCGGCTCAACGCGCAGCCGCACGTGACCGTACTGACCGCGACCGCCAGACTGGCGAACAAACTTGCCTTCCGCCTCAACTTGACGCTTGAACGACTCACGGTAGGCAACCTGCGGCTTCCCGACGTTCGCCTCGACGCTGAACTCGCGCTTCATGCGATCGACAATGATATCGAGGTGAAGCTCACCCATGCCGGCGATAATGGTCTGGCCGGATTCTTCGTCGGAGCTGACGCGAAAGGACGGATCTTCCTGCGCGAGCTTGCTCAGCGCGACACCCATCTTTTCCTGGTCAGCCTTGGTCTTGGGCTCAACCGCCACCGCAATCACCGGCTCCGGAAATTCCATCCGCTCGAGCGTGATGATGTCGGACTGCGCGGACAGCGTATCGCCGGTCGTGACGTCCTTCAGGCCCACCGCGGCGGCGATATCGCCGGCGCGCACTTCTTTGATCTCCTCACGGGAGTTCGAGTGCATCTGCAGGATGCGGCCTAGCCGCTCCTTCTTGCTCTTGACCGGGTTGTAGACCGAGTCGCCCGCGCTCACCACGCCGGAGTAAACCCGGAAGAAGGTCAACGTGCCGACATAGGGGTCGGTCGCAATCTTGAACGCCAGCGCAGAAAATGGCGCTTCGTCGTCGCTGGGCCGGGAAGATTCGGTTCCGTCTTCCAGCACACCTTTAATAGCGGGCACTTCCTGCGGCGCGGGCATGTAGTGAATGACCGCGTCCAGCATCGCCTGCACGCCTTTGTTCTTAAACGCCGTACCGCACATCACGGGAACCAGAGAGTTGGCAATCGTCCCGGCGCGGATACCCTCACGGATCTCCTCGTCGGTCAGCTCACCATCTTCCAGATACTTTTCCATCAGGTCATCGGTGCTTTCAGCCGCGGCCTCCACCATCACCTCACGCGCTGCTTCCGCCGCATCCTGAAGCTCAGCGGGAATGTCGCGCTCTTCGTAGGTGACGCCCATGTCGTCCGGGTTCCAGTGGATCGCCTTCATCTTGATGAGGTCGATGACACCTTCGAAGCCGTCCTCGGCACCGATCGGCAGCTGGACAGGCACGGCGTTAGCGCCCAGACGCTCTTTGATCTGGTCTACCACTCGCTCGAAGTTCGCGCCGGCGCGGTCCATCTTGTTGATGAACGCCATGCGCGGAACCTGATACTTGGAAGCCTGACGCCACACGGTCTCAGACTGAGGCTCCACGCCACCAACCGCGCAGAACACGGCTACGGCGCCGTCAAGGACGCGCAGCGAACGCTCCACCTCAATGGTGAAGTCCACGTGGCCGGGGGTGTCGATGATATTGATTCGGTACTCGGGCCAATCCTGGTCCATGCCTCGCCAGAAGCAGGTGGTCGCCGCGGAGGTAATGGTGATGCCCCGCTCCTGCTCCTGCTCCATCCAGTCCATGGTGGCATTACCGTCATGCACCTCACCAATCTTGTGGGAGACGCCGGTGTAGAACAGGATGCGTTCAGTCGTCGTCGTCTTGCCAGCATCGATGTGAGCCATGATGCCAATGTTGCGATAACGATTGAGAGGGGTTTTACGAGCCACGGTCTTTTCCTGATTTACCTTGTTAAAGGGCCTGCAATCTCATCTACCAGCGGTAGTGAGAGAAGGCCTTGTTGGCTTCCGCCATTCGGTGCGTTTCTTCGCGCTTCTTGATTGCGGCGCCGCGCTGCTCAGCGGCGTCCAGCAGTTCGCCCGCCAGCTTGCGGGGCATATTGGGTTCGCCGCGCTTGCGCGCCGCGTCGATGACCCAGCGCATGGCCAGCGCGTTACGGCGATTCGGACGAACCTCCACAGGCACCTGGTAGGTGGCACCACCGACACGGCGGGACTTTACCTCTACCACGGGGCGCACATTCTCGAGCGCTTTCTCCACGAGCTCGATCGGATCCTCAACGCTACGAGACGAAATCTGATCGAGCGCGCCATACACAATGCGCTCCGCCACAGATTTTTTGCCGCTGCGCATCACCATGTTGATGAAGCGGGCGATCATCTCACTGCTGTGCTTCGGATCGGGCAGCAGTTCTCGCTGGTAGTTGCCTTTTTTTCGGGACATCGATGTTTTCTCTGATTTTCTTAAACGCCGCGCGCGAGGGCGGGGATCAGCCCTTAGGCCGCTTGGTTCCGTACTTGGATCGCGCCTGCTTCCGGTCTGACACGCCTGCCGTGTCGAGGCTGCCGCGAACCACGTGGTAGCGCACGCCGGGCAGATCCTTCACACGACCGCCGCGGATCAGCACCACCGAGTGCTCCTGCAGGTTATGACCTTCGCCACCGATATAGCTGGTGACTTCGAAACCGTTGGTCAGGCGTACGCGAGCGACCTTACGAAGCGCCGAGTTCGGCTTCTTCGGCGTGGTGGTGTACACGCGGGTGCACACGCCACGGCGCTGCGGGCAGGCTTCCAGGGCCGGCACGTTGCTTTTGTACATTTTCGGCTTGCGCGGCTTCCGCACCAGCTGGTTGATGGTGGACATACTTTTATTGCCTTCAGAAAACAACGACAGGCAGGGGTGGCCCCTGCCTGTCGAAAGAGCGGGAATTCTAGTGACATCGGATTGGGGTGTCAAGGCGTTTTCCCTGGCACCCGGCCGCCCCTCAAGGCGACACAATCAAAAGCCTATGCGAACGTTTCAGTTTCGTCAATGAAACGTGGATTTTGTCCAGGAAAAAGAAAAGGGCCGCCCCTGAGGCGGCCCCACTTTTTAGACTGATGGCTAGAGTTAGCGCCCCGCGTCAGGACGTTTCTTCGGTCGTCTCGCTGCTCTCGGCACCGATATCGCCGGTGATCTCCTCCAGCTCCGCACTGATGCCGCGACGCTTGCGGCGACGCTCCTCGTGGTACGCCAAGCCGGTTCCGGCAGGGATCAGACGACCGACAATCACGTTTTCCTTCAGGCCGCGCAGCTGGTCCCGGGTTCCGCGCACGGACGCTTCGGTAAGCACCCGCGTGGTTTCCTGGAACGAGGCTGCCGAAATGAACGACTCCGTGGCCAGCGACGCCTTGGTGATCCCCAGCAGCACCCGCTCGTAGCGAGCCGGCGCTTCGTCGTTGGCCTCGGCCTTTTCGTTGTTGTCCAGCACGCGATTGCGCTCGAGCTGCTCGCCGCGCAGCATGTTGGTGTCGCCCGACTCCAAAATCTGCACCTTACGCAACATCTGACGGATGATCGCCTCGATGTGCTTGTCGTTGATTTTCACACCCTGCAGTCGGTAGACGTCCTGAATTTCCTTCACCAGGTAGTCGGCCAGGGCCTCAACGCCGAGCAAACGCAGGATGTCATGCGGGTTGAGCTCACCGTCAACCACCACTTCACCCTTCTCCACGTGTTCACCTTCGAACACTAAGATGTTGCGCCACTTCGGAATCAGCTCTTCCGTTGCATCACCGTCCTTATCGGTGATTACCAGCCGCTGCTTGCCTTTGGTGTCCTTACCGAAGCTGACGATACCGGTCGCTTCGGCCAGCACCGCCTGCTCCTTAGGCTTGCGAGCCTCGAACAGGTCGGCCACGCGGGGCAGACCACCGGTGATGTCGCGGGTTTTGCTGGAGGCCTGCGGAATCCGCGCCACCACGTCACCCACGCCCACCTCAGCCCCGTCCTGCAGGCTGATGATCGCGCCTGCCGGCAGGAAGTACTGCGCCGGTAGATCGGTGTCGGCCAGGCACAGCTCTTTGCCCTTCTTGTCGACCAGGGTCACCAGCGGCCGCAGGTCTTTACCGGCACTGCCACGGGTCTTGGGATCGGTTACAACAAAGTTCTGCAGACCCGTGATGTCGTCCACCTGCTCGTCTACGGTCACGCCGTCAACAAAATCGGTGAATTTCAGGATACCCGCGACCTCGGTCACGATCGGATGGGTATGCGGATCCCAGTTGGCGATGGTTTGGCCAGCCGTCACATCGTCGCCGTCCTTGATGCTGAGCACCGCGCCGTAGGGCACCTTGTAGCGCTCTTTCTCGCGCATCTGCTCGTCGATCACGGAGATCTCGCCGGAGCGGGATACCGCCACCAGGTGGCCTTCGTTGTGCTGCACAAACTTCAGATTGTGCAGGCGGGTCGAACCGTTGGACTTGACCGCCACGTGGTCCACCGCAGCCGCACTAGATGCCGCACCACCGATGTGGAAGGTCCGCATGGTCAGCTGGGTGCCCGGCTCGCCGATACTCTGAGCCGCGATGACGCCGATCGACTCACCGAGGTTCACCAGGTGACCTCGGGCGAGGTCGCGCCCGTAGCACATGGCGCACACGCCAAAGCGGGTTTCGCAGGTGATCGGCGAGCGGACCTTGATGGAATCTACGCCCATCTCGTCGAGTTTTTTCACCCATGCCTCGTCCAGCAGCGTGTTGCGCGGGACCGCAGGATCTTCGCCGTCTTTCTGCGAAGGTGCCCAGGTGTCCTCAGCAACCACGCGACCCAGCACGCGATCGGCCAGGGCTTCGACCACGTCACCGCCTTCAACGATCGGCGTCATGGTGAGACCGGCTTCGGTTTTGCAGTCAGGCTCGGTGACAACTACGTCCTGCGCCACGTCCACCAGACGCCGGGTCAGATACCCGGAGTTGGCGGTCTTCAGTGCCGTGTCGGCCAGACCCTTCCGGGCGCCGTGCGTCGAGATGAAGTATTGCAGTACGTTCAGACCCTCACGGAAGTTTGCCGTGATCGGCGTCTCGATGATCGAGCCATCCGGCTTGGCCATCAGGCCCCGCATGCCCGCCAGCTGGCGGATCTGCGCAGCGGAACCCCGCGCGCCTGAGTCGGCCATGATGAAGATCGAGTTCATCGAAGGCTGATCCACCTTGTTGCCCTCGGCGTCTTCCACGTGGTCCGTACCCAGGTGGTCCATCATGGCTTTCGCCACCTGCTCGTTGGTGCGCGACCAGATGTCGACGACCTTGTTGTAGCGCTCGCCGCTGGTCACGAGACCGGAAGCATACTGCTCCTGAATCTCCACCACTTCGGTATCGGCATCGTCGAGAATTTTCTTCTTCTCTTCCGGCACCTTGAGGTCGACCACACCGATCGAGACGCCCGCCTTCGTGGCGTAGTGGAATCCGGTGTACATCAGGCGGTCGGCGAAGACCACGCTGGCCTTCAGGCCGAGGCGTCGGTAGCACTCGTTGATCAGGTTGGAGATGGCGCGCTTGGTCAGCGGCTGGTTCATCTGATCGAACGGCAGACCCTCGGGCAGGATTTCCGCCAGCAGCGAACGGCCGACGGTGGTTTCCACCAGGCCCGTCAGAGCCTCCGTTTCGCCTTCACCCAGGTCGCGGTGGTAATCCATCCGAACCTTGACCTTGGCGTGCAGCTCCACCTGCTTGTTCTGGTATGCGCGGTGCACCTCGTCGATGTTGCTGAACACCATGCCCTCACCCGGCACGTTCACCAGCTCCCGGGTCATGTAGTACAGGCCCAGAACGACGTCCTGGGTCGGTACGATGATCGGGTCACCGTTCGCGGGCGAAAGGATGTTGTTGGTTGACATCATCAGCGCTCGCGCTTCGAGCTGTGCTTCCAGCGACAGCGGGACGTGCACCGCCATCTGGTCGCCGTCGAAGTCCGCGTTGAACGCGGTGCACACCAGCGGGTGCAGCTGAATCGCTTTACCTTCGATCAGCACCGGCTCAAAGGCCTGAATGCCCAGACGGTGCAGCGTCGGCGCCCGGTTCAGCAGAATCGGGTGCTCGCGGATCACCTCTTCCAGGATGTCCCAGACCTCAGCGCTCTCGCGCTCAACCAGCTTCTTGGCTGCCTTGATGGTGGTGGCCAGTCCGCGTCGCTGCAGCTTGGAGAAGATAAATGGCTTGAACAGCTCAAGCGCCATCTTCTTCGGAATACCACACTGGTGCAGACGCAGCGTCGGACCCACCACGATCACGGAACGACCGGAATAGTCCACCCGCTTGCCGAGCAGGTTCTGACGGAACCGGCCCTGCTTGCCTTTGATCATGTCGGCCAGCGACTTTAGCGGGCGCTTGTTGGTGCCGGTGATGGCCCGGCCGCGGCGGCCGTTGTCCAGCAGCGCGTCGACCGCTTCCTGCAGCATGCGCTTCTCGTTGCGCACGATGATGTCCGGCGCGTTGAGCTCCAGCAGACGCTTCAGGCGGTTGTTGCGGTTGATCACCCGGCGATACAGGTCGTTCAGGTCGGAGGTCGCAAAGCGGCCACCGTCCAGCGGCACCAGCGGACGCAGGTCCGGCGGCAGGACCGGCAGCACGGTCATGACCATGTTCTCTGGCCGGTTGCCGGAATCGAGGAACGCCTCAACCAGCTTGATGCGCTTGGACAGGCGCTTCAGCTTGGTCTCAGAATTCGTCGCGGCAATCTCTTCGCGCAGCTTCAGCAGCTCGCCGTTCAGGTCGATGTGCTTGAGCAATTCGTAGACCGCCTCGGCGCCCATGCGCGCGTCGAACTCGTCTCCGTACTCTTCCATCGCTTCCAGGTACTGCTCGTCGGTGAGGAGCGAACCGGTTTCCAGCGGCGTCATGCCGGGATCGATGACCACAAATGACTCGAAGTAGAGGATGCGCTCGATCTCGCGGAGCGTCATGTCCATCATCAGGCCGATGCGCGACGGCAGCGACTTGAGGAACCAGATGTGGGCGACGGGTGAGGCCAGCTCGATGTGGCCCATGCGCTCGCGGCGAACCTTGGTCAGGGTCACCTCGGTGCCGCACTTCTCGCACACCACGCCGCGATGCTTCATGCGCTTGTACTTGCCGCAGAGGCACTCGTAGTCTTTGACCGGGCCAAAGATTGCCGCGCAGAACAGGCCGTCACGTTCCGGTTTGAAGGTACGGTAGTTAATGGTTTCCGGCTTCTTCACCTCGCCGTAAGACCAGGACCGGATCATCTCCGGTGAAGCCAAACCAATCCGGATGGCTTCGAAGTCCACCGGCTGCCGCTGTTGATTGAACAGATTGAGAAGATCTTTCACTCTGTATCTCTCCTTTGGACCGCAAGCGGCCTCTTAGTCTTCGTCCAGCTCGATGTTGATACCAAGCGAGCGAATTTCCTTCACCAGCACGTTAAACGACTCGGGCATACCCGCCACCATGTGGTGGTCGCCGTCGACGATATTTTTGTACATCTGGTTTCGTCCTGCCACGTCGTCCGACTTGACCGTCAGCATTTCCTGCAGGGTGTAGGCAGCCCCGTACGCTTCCAGCGCCCAGACCTCCATCTCACCGAACCGCTGACCGCCGAACTGCGCCTTACCGCCCAGCGGCTGCTGGGTGACGAGGCTGTACGGGCCGGTTGAACGGGCGTGCATCTTGTCGTCGACCAGGTGGTTGAGCTTCAGCATATACATGTAGCCCACGGTCACCGGCCGGTCGAACGCGTCACCCGTTCGGCCGTCGATCAGGGTTGTCTGCCCAGAGGCCGGCAGGTCTGCCAGCTCCAGCAGCTTGTCGATCTCCTTTTCGGCGGCGCCGTCGAAGACCGGTGTCGCCATCGGCACACCCTTACTCAGGTTTTTGGCCAGCTCGTGGATCTGCTCTTCGGAGAAGTCACCGAGGCTGACGCGCCCGGTCATGTCCGAGTTGTAGATCGACTCGATGAACTTCTTGAGCTGGTTGGTCGTCTTTTGCTCGTCCAGCATCTTCTGGATCTGACGCCCTAACCCTCGTGCAGCCCATCCCAGGTGGGTCTCAAGCACCTGCCCGATGTTCATGCGGGACGGAACACCCAGCGGGTTGAGCACGATATCTACCGGCTCACCCTCTTCCGTATAAGGCATGTCCTCCACCGGAACGATCATGGAGATCACGCCCTTGTTGCCGTGCCGACCCGCCATCTTGTCACCCGGCTGGATACGACGCTTCACGGCCAGATAGACCTTCACCATCTTCAGCACGCCCGGCGCCAGATCGTCACCGGCGGTGATCTTGCGCTTCTTCTCTTCGAAGCGGGCGTCGAACTGCTCGTGCTGCTTGGCGATCTGCTCGGCCGCCTGCTCCAGCTGCTCCTGGACCTCAGCGTTGCGCATGCGCAGCTTGAACCAGTCCTCGCGGGGCAGTTCGGCGAGATAGGCCTGGGTGACCTTAGCGCCTTTCTTGAGGCCCGGTCCTTTGTCGGCAATCTTGCCGTCCAGCAGCCCTTCGAGGCGGTTGCAGATGGCGGCCTCAAGAATCCGGTACTGATCGTCCAGATCCTTTCGGACCGACTTCAGCTCCTCGGTTTCGATCTGGATGGCGCGCTTGTCTTTCTCCACGCCATCGCGGGTGAAGACCTGCACGTCGATCACGGTGCCGTCCATGCCGGGCGGAACCCGCAGCGAGGAGTCCTTCACGTCGGAAGCCTTTTCGCCAAAGATCGCGCGCAGCAGCTTTTCTTCCGGCGTCAGCTGGGTCTCACCTTTCGGCGTGACCTTGCCCACCAGAATATCGCCCGCCTTGACCTCAGCACCGATGAAGACGATGCCCGATTCATCCAGCTTGGCCAGCGCGTGTTCACCCACGTTCGGAATATCCGCGGTGATCTCCTCCGGCCCGAGCTTGGTGTCGCGGGCGACACAAGACAGCTCTTCGATGTGGATGGTCGTGAAGCGATCTTCCTGAACCACCCGCTCGGAGATAAGAATCGAGTCCTCAAAGTTGTAACCGTTCCAGGGCATAAACGCGACCAGCATGTTCTGGCCCAGCGCCAGCTCGCCGAGGTCGGTCGAGGGACCGTCCGCCAGCACGTCGTCGGCGCTGATCAGGTCACCTGGCCGCACCAGCGGCCGTTGGTTGATGCAGGTGTTCTGGTTGGATCGCTGATACTTTGTCAGGTTGTAGATGTCGACACCGGGGTCGTTCGGACCGACTTCCTCCTGGTTGACCCGGATTACAATCCGGCCTGCGTCCACCGCGTGCACCACGCCGCCGCGCTTGGCGACCACGGTGACACCCGAATCGGTGGCCACAACCCGCTCCATGCCGGTTCCCACCAGCGGCTTGTCGGCGCGCAGCGTCGGCACCGCCTGGCGCTGCATGTTGGACCCCATGAGGGCGCGGTTCGCATCATCGTGTTCCAGGAAGGGCACCAGCGAGGCGGCCACCGAAACAATCTGCTTCGGCGACACGTCCATGTACTGCATCTCCGCCTTGGTTTTGACGGTGAATTCACCCT
Source organism: Pseudomonadota bacterium (assembly GCA_039033415.1). Lineage (NCBI taxonomy): Bacteria > Pseudomonadati > Pseudomonadota > Pseudomonadota bacterium. The sequence continues at coordinate 10,913 of JBCCCR010000055.1, forward strand.
GGTGGCGGCACGGCACAAACTCATCGGTGAAGCTGCCGTCTTTCTTCAGCTTCGAGTTGGCCTGCGCGACCACGTACTCGCCTTCCTCGATCGCCGACAGGTACTCGACCTCGTCGGTGACCTTGCCGTCCACCACCTTACGATACGGCGTCTCGAGGAAACCGTAATCGTTGGTGCGGGCGTAGACTGCCAGCGAGTTGATCAGACCGATGTTCGGGCCTTCCGGCGTCTCGATCGGGCACACGCGACCGTAGTGCGTCGGGTGCACGTCCCGCACCTCAAAGCCGGCCCGCTCGCGCGTCAGGCCGCCAGGGCCTAGCGCCGAAACGCGCCGCTTGTGGGTGACTTCCGACAGCGGGTTGTTTTGGTCCATAAACTGGGACAGCTGCGAGGAGCCAAAGAACTCCTTGACCGCGGCCGCCACCGGCTTGGCGTTGATCAGCTCCTGCGGCGTCAGGCCCTCAGACTCGGCCAGCGACAGGCGCTCTTTCACGGCCCGCTCGACGCGCACCAGACCCACGCGGAAAACATTCTCCGCCATCTCGCCGACGCTTCGAACCCGCCGGTTGCCCAGGTGGTCGATATCGTCGACCGAGCCATTCCCGTTGCGGATGTCGATCAGCACCCGCAGTACGTCAAAAATATCCTGGCTGCCGAGGATGCCTTCACCGACAATCTCCGACCGGCCGACGCGGCGGTTGAACTTCATCCGACCGACCGCCGACAGGTCGTAGCGCTCGGCGGTGAAAAACAGGTTGTTAAACAGGTTTTGCGCCGCCTCTTTGGTCGGCGGCTCACCCGGTCGCATCATCCGATAGATTTCCACCAGCGCTTCAAGCTCGGTGGTGGTCGGGTCGATGCGCAGCGTGCTGGACAGATAAGGCCCGCGATCCAAATCGTTAACGTAGAGGACGCGGATCTCCTTGACACCAGCGTCGCGCAGCGCCTGAATTTGCTCTTCGGTCAGCTCGTCGTTGGCCTGGGCCAGCAGCTCACCGCTTTCCTTGTCCACGACGTTGTGCGCCAGCACGCGGCCGACGAGGTACTCGTCCGGCACGTGCAGCTTGTCGATGTCAGCTTTGGCCAGCTCGCGCACGTGGCGCGCGGTGATGCGGCGGCCCTGCTCGACGACAACCTTGCGGCCCACCTTGATTTCGAAGGAGGCGGTCTCACCGCGTAGGCGCTCCGGAATCAGCTTGAGCTCGGCGCCCTCTTTCTGCAGCTTGAATTCGTTGGTGTCGAAGAACGTGTCGAGAATCTGCTCATTGTCCAGACCCAGCGCCCGCAGCAGGATGGTCACCGGCAGCTTTCGACGGCGATCGATCCGGGTGAAGATGCAGTCTTTGGGGTCGAACTCGAAGTCGAGCCACGAACCACGGTAGGGGATCACCCGCGCGGAATAAAGGAGCTTTCCGGAAGAGTGCGTCTTGCCCTTGTCGTGGTCAAAAAACACGCCCGGTGAACGGTGCAGCTGAGACACGATCACGCGCTCGGTGCCGTTCACGATGAAGGTGCCGGTGTCGGTCATCAGGGGCAGCTCGCCCATGTAGACCTCCTGCTCCCGCACCTCTTTGATTTTCTTGGTCTTGCTTTCCTTGTCGTAAATGACCAGGCGGACGAGCACGCGCAGCGGGGCCCCGTAAGATAGGCCTCGCAGCTTACATTCTTTGACGTCAAACGGCGGCTCGCCGATGTAATAAAACAGATACTGGAGCTCAGCGTTACCGGAGTAGCTGACAATCGGGAACACGGAGCTCAGGGCCGCGTGCAGGCCCCGATTGTTCAGGTGTTCACCGATCAGCGTGTCGAGCTGCTCGTCGGACATGTTGCGACCGCGTCGCTGCCATTCGGCCAGCACCGCCTCGGACGCACCGACCTGCAGAAACTGGGCATACGAATCGATCTGGGTAGACAGCAGAAACGGGATACGCCGCACTTCCGCCTGCTTACCAAAGTCTTTTCGAATTCGCTTACGTTCGGTGAATGAATACATGTTTCAGTACCTGCTACTCGTTTGAGTCTGCTTAAGTATTTACAAGAGTCGTCAAGACTCTGTGCGCGGCGTTTTTGCCCCTTCCCAAACGGGAAAAGGCCGGGAGCGAAATACGCTCCCAGCCGCGGTGTCTCGCATCGGCTTGGGCCGGAAGGTCGATTACTTGACTTCGACCTTGGCGCCAGCTTCTTCGAGCTGCTTCTGGATTTCTCCAGCTTCGTCTTTGTTGACACCTTCTTTGACGGCTGCCGGGGCGCCCTCAACCAGATCCTTGGCTTCTTTGAGGCCCAGGCCGGTGATTCCGCGAACCGCCTTAATGACGGCGACCTTGTTGTCGCCGAAGCTGGCGAGAACAACGTCAAACTCGGTCTTCTCTTCAGCTGCCGCGGCTTCGCCGCCTGCTGCCGGACCCGCAGCAACCGCTACCGGCGCTGCCGCAGACACACCCCACTCTTCTTCCAGCTCGCCAATCAGACCAACCAGGTCCATCACGGGCATCTGGCTGAGAGCTTCTTTGATCTCTTCTCGTGAAACTGCCATTGGATAAAACTCCTAACTAAATCAAATTTCCAAAACGGTTTACCGAAGCGGCTGTTAAGCGGCTTCCTGCTTGTCTTTGTAAGCTGCGAGTACTCGCACCAGCTGGGCTTGGGGCTCTGCGATGGTCCGAACAAACTTCTCGGCAGGCGCTTTCATCAGACCCAACAGCTGGGCCCGCGCCTGATCCAGGGTCGGCAGTGATGCCAGCTGACCCAGACCTTCGCTGCCGAGGAGCTGACCATCGATGGAGACAAACTTCGTCACCAGCTGGTCGTTGTCCTTGGCAAAGTCCTTCACCAGACGTGCGGCGGAACCCGGGTCTTCCTGCGAAAAAGCAAACAGCAGGGGACCGGTGAGCTCCTCTTTGATGCACTCAAATGAGGTGCCTTCCACCGCTCGGCGCACCAGGGTGTTCTTAGCGACCCGCAGGTAGACGCCTTCTTTCCGCGCCTGATCGCGCAGGGAAGTCATCTGTTCCACGGTCAATCCCCGATACTCAGCAGCAACAGCAGACAGCGCGTCAGCAGCAACTGCTGCAACTTCGGCGACTACTTTCTTTTTTTGCTCAAAATTGAGCGCCATTGCATACCTCCAGTTGTTTACGGTGCCCCGCCCGCCGCAAACCGCTTTGGGGAAAGGATTCACCGTCTGCGCAGGCCACCTCCCGTCCGGGAGACATTTGGGGGCGGCTATCCGTAGTGCCCACCTGCGGTCTTTGACGGGGCAGGCGATCATCGCTGACCCCCTGCTCCTTCAAATTCTTAAAATTCTCTCTTCGTGTCCTTAAACCAGGCCAGAGTGCTCAACCACAATGCCGGGCCCCATGGTGGTGGAAACCGCCACCTTGCGCATGTACTGCCCTTTGGCGGCAGCCGGCTTGGCCTTGACCAGGTCAGCCAGCAGCGCCCGCAGGTTGGTCTCGAGATCCGCTGCTTCGAAGTCCACCTTGCCGATGGTGCAGTGAATGATCCCGGCTTTGTCGGTCCGATACCGGACCTGACCCGCCTTGGCGTTCTTGACCGCTCCCTCAACATCCGGTGAGACTGTCCCGACCTTGGGATTCGGCATCAGGCCACGCGGACCCAGAATCTGACCCAGCTTGCCGACCACACGCATGGCGTCAGGCGTGGCGATGACCGTGTCGAAGTTCAGATCACCCTTTTGGATCTGCTCGGCCAGGTCTTCGAACCCAACCACGTCGGCGCCGGCTGCTTTGGCCTTTTCAGCGTTCTCGCCCTGAGCAAAAACCGCCACGCGGACGTCTTTACCAGTGCCTTTCGGCAGCACCGTGGAGCCGCGAACCTGCTGGTCGGACCGCTTCGGATCAACGCCGAGGCGCACAGCCACATCCACCGACTCCTTAAACTTCACGCTGGAGACCTCTTTTAGGAGGTTGAGCGCTTCGGCCAACTCATAGGGCCGGGCTTCAATTTTTTCTGCGATCGCGCGCAGTCGCTTGCCGATGCGGGCCATCAGACGACACCCTCCACTTCCAGCCCCATGCTGCGCGCGCTGCCAGCGATGGTGCGAACCGCCGCGTCCATGTCAGCTGCCGTCAGATCCGGCTCTTTGGCCTTGGCGATCTCTTCCAGCTGGGCGCGCGTGACCTTGCCAACTTTTTTGGTGTTGGGCTCACCGCTGCCTTTGGGAATGCCCGCGGCTTTGCGCAGCAGCACCGACGCCGGGACCGTCTTTGTGATGTAAGTAAAGCTGCGGTCGGCGTAGACCGTGATCACCACGGGAATCGGCAGACCTGGCTCGACACTCTGCGTCGCAGCGTTGAAGGCCTTGCAGAATTCCATGATGTTGACACCGTGCTGACCCAGCGCCGGACCCACGGGTGGGCTCGGGTTAGCCTGGCCGGCCGGTACCTGCAGCTTGATGTAAGCCTGTACTTTCTTTGCCATTGTTTATCTCCTCGGGTTCAAGCGCCGATCAACCTGTGATCCAGCTCCCCGCAGTTTTTTGTTCAGCCGCCGCACCCGCCATGACGAGCCTGGAGGCCACTCAGCCCTTTTCGACCTGGGCAAATTCCAGCTCGACCGGCGTCGACCGGCCGAAAATCAGCACCGCCACACGCAGGCGGGACTTTTCATAGTTCACTTCCTCGACGACGCCGTTGAAGTCGTTGAACGGCCCGTCGATGACGCGCACCATCTCACCCGCTTCAAACAGCACCTTCGGCCGCGGCTTGTCGACGCCCTCCTGCACACGCTGCAGGATCTGATCGGCTTCCCGATCAGTGATCGGCGCAGGTCGATCCGCGGTACCGCCGATAAAACCCATCACCTTTGGCACGTCTTTGACCAGGTGCCAGCTGTCGTCATCCAGGTCCATCTGCACCAGCACATAACCCGGGAAGAACTTCCGCTCGCTGCGGCGCTTCTGGCCGGCGCGCATCTCGACCACCTCTTCGGTAGGCACAAGAATGTCGCCAAACTTTTCTTCCATGCCGGCGCGCGCAATGCGCTCTTCCAGCGAGCGCTTCACCTGGTGCTCAAAACCAGAGTAAGCGTGAACCACGTACCATCGCTTCTCAGACATCGTCATCCCACCAGCAGGCTAACCAGCCCTCCGAAGACCCAATCCAGCAGCCAGATCAGTAGACCCACCAGGATCACCACAACCACCACGGCGAGCGTGGTTTGCAGCGTTTCGTTGCGGGTCGGCCACACAACCTTCTGCCGCTCGATGTTGGCCTCGCGCATAAAGGCCAGGAATGACCGACCTTTGGTCGTCAGCGCGGCGACAAACAGCGCCAGCCCAATCGTCAGCAGCAGACCGACAACACGGACCGGCGTAAGCACCTGCGCTTCCAGCGCGTAGAACCCATAGACACCGCCGGCCACGATGGCCAGAGCGGCAATCCATTTCAGCGGGTCCATCGCCGAGGATTGTGGTTCAACTTTTGCGTTCATTAATGCTGATTGTCCGGTCGGTCGTGTGGCGCTTTGATGAAGGTGGCAGGCGAGGAGGGACTCGAACCCCCAACCTGCGGTTTTGGAGACCGCTGCTCTGCCAGTTGAGCTACTCGCCTGCAGCTGGGCGCCACTCTGGACGCCCGTCTGCCATCAAAGCCTGCCTTACGACTCGACAGTCAAATGGTTTACTCGATAATTTTCGCGACCACGCCGGCGCCGACCGTGCGTCCGCCTTCGCGGATCGCAAAGCGAAGGCCGTCTTCCATCGCGATCGGCGCGATCAGCTCAACCTTCATCTGCACGTTGTCTCCCGGCATCACCATCTCAACGCCCTCCGGAAGCTCGCAA
>JBCCCR010000056.1 GCA_039033415.1 Pseudomonadota bacterium
ACCCGTTGCGGACCGGCGGATTTCACTCACGCCCAACGGCAACATTCGATATGCGCTCAAGACGCCGTATCGGGACGGCACCACCCATGTCGTTCCGGACCCCATGGGTCTCGTTGCCCCCTTGCGGCGCTAGTGGCTCGGCCGCGAGTGAATCTGACGCGCTACCACGGCCTGTTCGCAGCCGCGAGCCGGCTGCGGGCACAGATCACCCCGGCACGCCGTGGCAGGGACGGGCGCCCCGGCACCGAGCCGAACGCAGACAACAACCATGAGCCCGCCCGCCCACAGCGCTCTATGACCTGGGCCCAGTGCCTGCGGCGTGTGTTCTAGCTTGACCTCGCGACCTGCCAAGCCTGCGACGGACCGATAAGGGTGTTCGCTTCGATCTAAGACCCCGGCGTCATCACTCAGATCCTTAACCATCTCGGCGAGCGCCAGACCCATCAGAGCCGGCCGCCCGGCCTGTTTGACTGATCAGGGACGACCATCACAAAGGAAAAGACGATGCTGCGTGCGGCCGGGTCGACAATGTTCTGAATTCGGAAATCCAGCCAGCCGTGCGCCCAAGTGCACTGCGAACGCCGCAAAATGGCTGACGGCCTGGGCCAAAGCCAGCTGCGTCAGCATTCTGCAGCGCCTCGGCTGGACCTTTCGAAGCAAATAGGTACCGAAACAGGACTATTGGTCGCCCTATTCTCCGTTTGATCCGGCGTCTTCCAGCTCACAGTACCCGGATACATGAATGCCGAAGGCATCGTCCCCAGCCGCCAGCCTGCAAATCCCAGGACAATGATCAACAATCTGCACACACGTTCGACCCGGGCCCAGGTCGGGTAAAGATGTTTGCCATCATAGCCTGAATTGCGTCGCCGCCACCCCGAACCAGAACGAGGCGCGCGTCATCTCCCGGAAATGATGCTGCGCTAGGCTTCGGATATGTTCCGTAGCCCGTCCTACCGAGGGCCGCCGACGGTTCTGGTCGTCGCGTTGTGCCTGTTAGTTTCGTCCGCCAGCCGTGCCCAGGATTGTGCCGAAACGCTCCTGGTCAGCGGGTTCACGTCCAACAACGTGCACGTTTTCGACTACTGCGCGGGAGATTTCCGCGGCACGCTGGCCGACACTAGTGGCATCGGCGGGGCTCAGGCCATCGGCGCAGGTCGCCGCGTGGTGTACGTCGCCAGCGAGAAAAGTGGCCAGATTCTCCAGTTTGATCGGGCATCCCTGGCGCCGATCGGTGTCCTGGTCAACATGCGTGACCTGGGTATCTCAAGCCCCACCGCGCTGGCGCTGGGTCCGGACGGTGATCTTTATGTCGGTGGCTTTCATCGCCGGTGATCGTGCGCGTGGACCCTCAAACTGGAGCGGAGGTTCGGCGCTATAACCTGGGGGACCACATCAGCGGCGTTGAGGCAGGCGCAACGTTCAACGCTGACGGCCGGCTGCTGATTCCGGGGATTGATTCCGGCAACGTTCTGGCCTTGTCGGTGGGCAGCGGCCAGGTGGTGGAGTGGGTGGGCGCCAACCGCGTGGGCCTGGAAGGCCCTCGGGTTCTGGTACGGAACGACGCCCGGCAGCGAATCCTGGTCAGCTCCTGGGGCAGCAATCAGGTAATAGCCTTTAACTTCAATGGCACCTTCATCCGGACCCTCATTTTCCAGCGCCGCCCCAGCGGTCTGGCGCTGGACCTGGAGGGCAATATCCTGGTGGCGTCGGAAGACAGCAGCCGGGTGGTACGCTATTCGCCGGCCGGTGTTGAGCTGGGTGAAGTCACGGGCGCAAACGCGGGCGGTCTTGCCGGCGCGACATTCCTGGCGCTCGTGGGTCCGGAAGGTAGCGCGGATGATTTGAGCCAGCCGGATCAGCTGTGGCTGGTGGGTGTGGCCACGCTGAACGCCGGCGCACTGGTCGCCGATATGCTGGTGACGGACGGCGCCTCCTTCGGCGCTGATTTTGACCCCACCGCGGTGCAGCGGATTCCCTGGGGCCGGGTCAACGTGGAACTGCTGGCCTGTAACCGGGCCGTATACCGCTGGGAATCGGACAACCCGGCCTACGGTAGCGGCGAATTCGAGCTGGTGCGCGTGGCGCCGAATCGGGCCGAGGGTCACTGCGAACGGGAAGGTGTGTCGATCGACGCAGCCGGCGGCGCCTGGTTTGGTGGCCCGCAGCGGGACGGGGAGGGGTTGCTGATTGACGTGCTTAATGATGCCCAGGCGCTGATCACCATCTATTCCTACCGTCCGGCGGCGGCCACGTTCGTCCGCTGACGCCGAAAAATTCTAGCCGCCGCGGCCGGCGGCGCTCCCCGAGGCCAGTTCGCTCCGCGTAACCTCGCCGTCGCCGTTGTCATCAGCGGCATCAATGAGGTCGATCAGCCGCAAACGATATTCAGCCACGGTGAGGCGGCGGTCACCGTTGCTGTCCGCCCGGGCAAAGATGAGCTCCTGCCGGACGCGGTCTTCCGGGGTTTTTGCCAGCACATACTCGTTTGGGGTGAGCGCCATAGAGCGGTCCCGGTCGAGCGGGGTGAACAGAAATGCCAGGTGCTCATCCACCTCGGCGGCTTCGATGAAACCCTGCTGGGTGCAATCCAGTACGTCAAACATGGGGTAAAGCAGAAAAGCGGCAAGCTCCTGTTCGCTCGGACCCTGCGCCGTCGGCGTGGTGGCGCAGGCGCAGAGCAAGGCGGTCAGAAGCAGTGAAGTGGGCGCCCTCAAAGCGGCAAGCCGTCGCCGATCAGGGTGAAGCCGGCGAAAACCAGTCCGATGGCCAGCACCCAGCTGCCACAGGCCCGGGCGGCGGTTCGGCCCCAGCGGTAGCGTTCCACCAGCAGGTCACAAAGAGCCAGCGCCAGCGTGATCAGCAGGTAGGAGGCGAGCCCGACACCCAGCGCATACAGACCCTGGGCGTACCCGGCAAGGCCCAGGTTCGCGTTGGCAAATCCATGGCTGAATCCCAGCACGGCTCCCAGCGTGAGAAACGACCAGCGGGGCAGGGATGGGGCGATGGCGGCGATGAGGCCAAGAATCATCATCGACGCCAGGTTGATGACGGCCATCGGTTGCTCCACCGCGGCCAGGCCGGGTGCCGCGAGGGCTCCAGCAACCACGGCGACGGGAAATACCGCCAGCACCCATTTTGCCACGCGGGCGCCAAGCAGGCCGCCCAAAAGCGCCAGACCGAGCCAGGGCACCAGGTGCTGCATCGAGGTCAGCGGATGCAGAAAGCCGCTGTAGAGTTCCCCAAAGCGGGTTGAGACCAGGTGCGCTGAGGCGGGGAAGCACATCCCCAGCGCCAGGCCGCCGGCCACCGACCTTGCGACCAGGCGACACACTAGGCGCTGCCGAAAAGAAAAAACGCGCCCACCGCGGCCACGGCCGCTCCGCAAGCCCGAACAAACCAATCGCCGGCCGGCAATTTCAGCAGCAGGCCGAGCAGAATGCCGGCTAGGTGGAGCAGCCCGGTGGCGACGACGAAACCGACGCCGTAGGCAAGGGGATTGGCCGCCTCCGGAACCTCGGTGCCGTGAGCGTGACCGTGGAAGATGGCAAACACTCCCACGATCACACCGGCCAGCGCCACCGGCGCTTTGAGCTTCATCGCCACCAGCAGGCCCAGCAGACAGGCCGACAGCGCAATCCCGTATTCCACGCCCGGCAGCGGCATCTGCAGCAGCCCCAGCAGCGCGCCGGCGGCCATCACGGCAGGAAACACAACCGGGAGCAGCCAGATGCTGGGCGCGCCGAGCTGTGCGCCCCACAAACCCACAGCGACCATGGCCACCAGATGATCGAGACCCAGCACGGGGTGGTGCAGGCCAGCGGCCAGCCCGCCTCCCACACCGGTTTCGCTATGGGCGAGAGACAATGCGGGCCAAAGGGCCGCAAAGAGTAAAAGAGCCGCCCTCGAAGCCCGAGCCGTCTGTCCAATGCGTTTCATAATCCTGCCTGCACCATCATATTCATGCGTTCGATAAACCAGAAGCTGGCGACCGCGCCCAGGGCGTACACGCCAACGGCCTGGGCCCGTTGGGAAAAGCCAGCCTGGAGCTGCTGGTGGGCCCGCATCAGCAGCAGGACCAGCAGTACGAAAGCGAGCTGCCCCAACTCAACACCCACGTTGAAAAACAACAGCGCCAGCGGCAGGTTCTCCGGCGGCAAACCGACGTCGGTTAGAGCGCCGGCAAAACCAAAGCCATGCAGCAGCCCAAAGCCGAAGGCCACGGCCCAGGGATATCGGGCGCTCAAGCCCGGCTGGCCACGCCACAGCTTGATGATCTCCACCGCGACAAACACGATGCTCAAAGCGATGGCTGCGTTCACCGCCCGCTCCGGTACGCCGACCCACCCCAGTGTGGCAGCCGCGAGCGTGATGCTGTGGGCGATGGTGAAGGCGGTAATGGTCTTCACCAGCATCCAGGGACTGGCTACCAGCAGCATCAGGCCGAGCACGAACAGCAGGTGATCAAGACCAAGCAGAATATGTTCGAAACCCAACGGCAGATAGGAACCGGCCACTTGACGCCACGGCAGGATTCCGGAGGCGGTGAGATTGATGACCGGTTGAGCCGCCGTGAGGGTATAGCTGTGCGTTGCGCCTGAGAGGCCACGGACGCGAACCACCGCTGCGGAATAGTCCTGACCCAGCTTTTCAAAGGTGAGTGGACCGATCAGTCCGGTCTCGCCACAGTGCACGCGCGGCGGCCGGTAGTTGCAGTGGTCTGGATAGACCGGCGTCGGGGCCTCCATGTTCACCGATGAGGAATAGGTCCAGGCTTCGAGAAACGATCCGGCCTGGGTTTCCCGCAGCTGCAGGAGAGCGATGGGCGTTTCGTGAGCGCACAGCTCGGTGACGCCACAGAGCGCGAGCAGGATCCCCAGCAGCCAGCGTTGTTTTTTTTCGCGGGTAGGCATCGGTCAGAGGCCGACGAGCTCAGATTCCGGGTCCGCGTCATCCGGCTCCGTCAGGTCGACGTCCACCGAGATCTGGTACTGCTCCACGATGGCGGCCAGGGCCGCGGCAAGCTCCTGCTTCCGTGCATTGTCCTCCCAGTCCACCGCCACCTGCGAACGAACCTTCTCAAAGTCGGCCGGCTCCTGCTCATAAACCTCGGTGACGCGCATCAGATGCCAGCCCCGGTCTGTCTCCACCGGCTGCCAGCTCCCCCGGGGTGCGTTGAGCACATGGGCGGACCGGTCAGGGCCAAACAGCGAAGCGACGTTCGCGGAGGGCCGGCGTGCGTAGCGGCGGACGCGAAGTTCCGGCGGGGGCACTTCGTCGGTCTCGTTGAGACGCTGAGCCAGCTCGCTGGCGCTGGTCTCCGGCGGCACAGCAAATTGCTCCATGTCGTACAGCGCCGGGCGGTCGTAGGCGTCGCGGTTCTGCTCGAACCACGCGTGCAGCACCTCGTCGGTGGGGGGCTGGGTGATCACGTTGCTGAACAGCACGTTTTTCATCTTGAGGATGAGCCGCTGCCGGATCATCTCGTCGCCCTGGTCGAGGCCGAGCAGGAGCGCCTCGCGGTACAGCACCTCATTTTGACTCCACTGAACGATGAGATCCTGCACTTCCCGGGGGGTCGGCTGACGGCCAGTGCCCTCAAGAAAAATTTCGACCAGGTCTCGATATTGCCGGGAATCGACGTCGATTTTGCGCGGATCATCCTCGCCCCGGGAAATCCACCCGTCGACGAGAAAGATCAGCGACCCGAGAAAAAGGAAATGGGTAAGGGGCTCGCGCAGTAGCTGACGCATAGGCAATTCAAAGGCCAGGAAGGTACGACTTCAGGTCAGCCAGGCTAGGCCCAGTGCATGACGGAAAAATGACAACCGTGTTTCAGATTTTTTCACCCGGCCTTGTCACATTCCGGTAGCGGAATTGTCATGTTTGCGGCGTATGCTTGCGCAACAGAAATAGTAGGCCTTCAATCAAAACCTTATCTCAGGGAGCTGCTAATAATGCGTAACATACCTCTTCGGTCCGGGCTGTCGCTCGCGGTAGCGTCGGCCATTGCGGCGGGTATCAACGTGTCTGTCGCTCAGGCAGACGGCGATGAATCGCCGGCAAACAAACCCGCACCAGCCGAGGAATCGAAGCTGCGCGTGTTCGATCTGCCCGGCCTAAACCAAGGCCAGTATGTGTCCGGCGATTTCCACAACCACACCACCTGCTCAGACGGCTCTACGTCGGTAAAAACCCTGACGCGTGAATCTCTTAGTTACCTGGACTGGTTTATCCAAGTAGGTCATAGCGGCTCCGGCCAGCGCGACTGCACCATTGACGACTTTCTATACTTTTCTTTCGCCAGTGAGTTCAGCCCGGGATTGTGGCAAAACACCATCGGCTCTGATCTCATCAAGGGCGACCTAGTGACCGCCACCCAGAGCAACGGCGCTGAGGTGCAGCGCATGTGGCGCTGGCAGAGCCTGCAGGAATTTCAGCTGGATACTCTTGTAACGGAGCGGGAAGCCCCGGGCAACGAGTTGAAGGAGGCATTTCTCGGGCTGGAATGGGTAGTGCCCGGCCACGAGCACGGCAGCAACTCGATCGCCACCGGCCAGTACAGCGATACGCCTAACTCGGATGCCATCGCCCAATTCGAGTACTGTTTTGGCCGCAACTCGGACGACACAAGCCAGGGCGGCGGGCAGGGCTGGACCTGCGAGCTGACCACCGCTGGCAACAATACGCTGTTGTCCCTGTTTGCGGGCCGGCCAAACGAAGGTGTGGCCAACTACAACTCGACTCTGAACGGCGGCATCAACATTGATGACGGCGGCGATCACGTCAAATCGGTGGCTGCCGCAATCTGGATGGAAGAAAACTTCCCGAACGACGGCTTTGCCGTGGGCGCCCACGTCGAGCGACAGGGCGCATTCATTCCGGATGATGACGAAGGCTACAACGTGGAGCATTTCCGCGACTACCACACGGCGGCCCCCAACGTCTATTTCGGTTTCGAAAGCCAGCCTGGTCACCAGGCCGCCTTCGACCGCGGCACCTACGGCCCCCGACGGCCCACGGCAGGCCTGTATACCTACGGTGGCACCGGCTGCTACGCCGGAGGCGAAAACACCCGCCCTGGCCGCGATTTCGACGGTACGTCGATCGATCCGGCCCGATTTCTGGCAGGTGGAGACCTTGAGGCGGTCCGCGATACGGAAGATCCCGCCAAGGTGACGCTGTGTCGGCCCGGAGTCCGAACCATGTGGGACGCGATGCTCAGCGAGGGCCGCCGCTTCTGGTTCTTCGGCAGCTCTGACTGGCATAACCGCGGTAGCTTCGGGCCACTGGATTTTGAGAGCACGTTGGACTTCTGGCCCGGCGAGTACCAGGACAACTTTACCTTTGTCGTGGACCGGCCCAACCGGGATCCGGCACAGGACATCGTAGACGGGCTGCGCAGCGGCAACACCTATGTGGTGCAGGGGCAGCTGGTTACCGACGTCTCTTTTGAGGCCTGCGCTCGCGGTCAATGTGCGAGCATGGGTGAAACGCTGAGCCTTGGCGCGAGCGGCGGACAGGTGACGGTTCGGCTGGTGGTGACAGATCCGGGAGCTAAATCCAACAGCCCCTACCGATTCCCGAATCCGTCTCTGGCGCAGATCGGTATCACGCAGGCTCTGGATAACCCGCAGGTCGCCCATATGGACATCATTGCGGGCGCGGTTGGTCCGCAGCTTACGCCGGCTGATCCGGAGTACTTCAATCCGCTGGCTCCGGAAACCACCCGGATCGTCAGCAGCTGGGAAAACCCCAGCCTTTCGGTAGAGCAGACCGGCGATCAGGAGTACACCCTGACCTGGACCAGCACCTTTTCCAGCGATGGCTACGTGCGGGCCCGCGCCAGCAACATCCCGCCGGGAACGCCGAACGAGCGGGACGCGGACGGCAATCCTTTGTCTGACGCTTTGAGCGACAACATTCCCTGCAGCGACGCCGCCTGTCCTCCCCATATCAACGGCGTTTTGAATGCTGACGTGGAGGCCTGGGCTGATATCTGGTTGTACACCAACCCGATCTTTATCGACCTGCAGGACTAGCACCGGTCCGATGGCTCGGTGCGCCGCCGCGGACGCAGTGCGCTGAGTGGGAAACAACGATTAAGGGGGCTGCTACAGCCCCCTCGCCTTGCTTGCGATCAAGCGTCCGAGAAGCGGACCTGATAGCCGTGACTGTTGAGGTGGTCCGGCGTTGCGTTCAGCGCCAGCGTCATCCGCTGGTCTCCCTGATTCGGCGGTACGCCGTGAATCAGGTAGCTCGGATAGATTACCATGTCGCCCGGTTCTACCTTGGGCATCACCCAGCGGTCGGCATTGTAGGGGTTCATCTGTATATCCGGGCCTTCGTTTTTAAACACAAAAGCGGCACCCCCGGCGGGGCGCAGAAAGACGGTCCTTGACGACTCATGGTGCGGCGTCAGGAAGATCACCGCGGAAGCGAAGCTGTTCGCGTGAGAGTGCATATACTGGGAGCCGCCCTTGTGGAGCACGTTTAGCCAAGCCTCCTTAACCTGCCACTGAAGCTGCTGCCCAAACAGCAGTTCCCCAAAACGGACCAGCGACGGCGTTGCAAGCCGGGCAACCTCCGCGAAAAGCGGGTTGGACGACGGGTCCATGGTCTTCGTGTGAGAGAGCAGCTCATTGCTGCTGTTGGTGCGCTTTAGTGAATCCAGCGCCATCGCCTTGAGGTCTTCTCGCAGCTTTCCCGAAACTGGCTGGCGCACCAGCAGCAGCGGCGTGGGAAACAGCGAGATCAGCGACTCATTTTCCTGCGGTTCAATCACGATCAGTTTTCCTCGGCGAAGAGCTTAATTCGGAGCTGCCGCGCTTCCGGGCGGGGACTCGCTTGTTCCAGCGCCAGCAGCAGCGAGCGGGACGCCCGTGGATTGCCCGAGTGCAGGTCGCGGGCCATTACCAGGAGCGGCCGATAGGCCGGCATAAAGTCTTTGCTGGTCTGCACCACCCGAAGCAGCGGTGTTGCCACCTGAGCCAGCAGTACGTCAAGGTCGTTCGTGGGCGCTACCCCGACGCCTGCCGCGAGGTAGGCGTCCCGGGCCCGCCAGTAGTCGACAAGCCGCTGGCGAAAATCTTCGCTTGCCGTCGCCGCCACCCATTCGTGCGGTGTGGGTTTAAGCTGTCCGGTAAGGGCAAGAAGGCGGGCACCCGGCGGCTCGGGATCCCCGTAAACAAAATTCGGTGCGGTAAACGCCACCAGCGGATGGTCGTCCGTGTTCACCGCAACCTCATCCCCCAGGATCCGGGCGAGGGACGGCGCCGTGCCCAGGACCCCGCCAAAAAGTTCATAGTCGGAGGTGAGGCGCATCGCCATCAGTTCCTCCGCCAGCGCCCGGTCCGTGATGCGCTGCCGCAGGTAACCCTCCGGGTACGCCGGTGGTTCCAGATATCCGAGCAGACCCAGCACCGGCTGGCCGAGGCTGAAATGGGCAAGCGTGACGTGGCTGTCAGGAAATACCTCGGTAAAGGACGCGGCGATAATCGCAAGCGTTTCCAGATCCAGCTGATACACCGGCAGCCACTGGCAGAACAGCCCACCCCGGCGCAGTCGGTCCCGCACCGCAGCAAAGTGTTCCCGCGTGTAAAGGGCCGCCGCACCGTCCCGGGAGGGATGGAAGATATCCGCGATGATCACGTCAAACTGGTCTTTGGTAGCGCGAACAAAACGCCGCGCGTCGGCCGTCAGCAGGCGGTAGTTGCCAAGTTTCCGCAGGTGTTCGGCGGAAAGGCCGAAATAGTCAAGCAAATCCCACATTTCCGGCACCAGTTCTACCGCCGTCACGGACAGATCCGGGTGGGGCAGAGTCGCCTTCATGGTAGCCCCGGTGCCGATGCCAAGAAGCAGGACGTCGGCAGGCTCGGCGTGCAACAGCAAAGGCAGATGAGCCTGGCGCCGGTCAGCAAACTGGGTTGCGGTGCCGCCCATGGTGTAGTGGTTATTCAGCTTCAGGTGTCGACCGCCGGACGCGTCGGAAACCACCGCCACCGACGCCATCACGCCGTCGCGATAGGCCAGCAGCTCACCACCGTCCGGCACGGTCAGGGCTCGAAGGTTCAGCGGTGACAGGAAAAGCGCCAGCGCCGCTGCCGCTGTCGTCAGCCCGGCGGCGACCGTTTCCCGCGGCCAGCTCGGTACCAGCAGCAGGTAGCCAGCAACAATGACCAGCAGCGCGGCAAGCGAACCCAGCGCCGGCAGGATGAGCAGCCCGAAGACCAACGGCGCCAGGGCGGCGCCGAGGGTGTTGAGCGCCAGCGCCCGGCCCAGTCCGAACACCGGCTTTGCCGCAGACGCGAGGTGGGTGAACGTGGCGCCCATCAGGAGTGTGGGAGGCAGGAAGACGGCCCCGGCAATCAGCATTTCGCCAGCCACCGCGGGCGCCAACCCGGAACCGAGCCGGGACAGCAGCGCCTGATTGATCGGCGTCAGCTGGCTCAGGAGCAGACAGCCTAGGACCACGCATGCTGCCAGCCCCGGGAGCAGCCGGTTGAGGTGCCGGGGTGGGTTGTTGTGCTGCACCTTCTGATAAAGCGCCGCTCCCAGGGCGGTGCCCAGGAGGTAAACCGCCAGCACGTTGGCGAAAGTAAAGATGGTGTTTTCCAGCACCTGAGACAGGGCGCGAAGGGCGACTACTTCGTAACCGAGGCCCAGCAGGCCCGTGATAAAGAGGGCCACGATGAGCCGTGGTCGAGACCAGCGGGGATCTTCGAGGGTGGCAGTAGTTTCGACCGCCGGGCGATAAACGATGCCCAGGGCAACCAGGGCACAGATCAGATTGGCGATCGCCAGGACGGTGATCGCCCGGCTTAGGCCAACGGCCGGGAAGAGAACGAAGGTGGTTGCCAGCACGCCGAGCACGGCGCCCAGCGTGTTTGCCGCGTACAGTCCGCCGATGACCCGCCGGTTGGGATCGTCAGCGGCGAGGATTCGTTCACCCGCCGGAAGCGTTGCGCCCATGGCGGCGGTTGCCGGCAGCAGCAGCAGAAAGGTCGCCAGAAAAGCCACGGTCCACTGTCGCCCGGAGCCGGCTTCGGTGCTGATCAAAACCGGAACCAGCTCGTTCACGAGCGGTAACAGCGCCAGGAGCGCAAGGGCCCAAAGTCCAATGGCAGCTTCCAGCCCAGCATACCAGCGGGTCGGGTGATCGCTTCGGCGGATCCTACCCCCAAAGGTCCAGGCTCCCAAGGCCAGACCCGCAAAAAATGCGGCCAGCACCGCCAGGACGGCAACAATTTCGTGGCCCAGGGCGGTGGTCAGCATGCGACTCCAGACCACTTCGTAGCCCACGCCGGCGAAGCCGGACAGCGTCATGAGCACATAGAGCGCAAATTGCCGGGGCACAGTGTTCCTTCAGTCCGAGTACGAGCGACCTACGGCCGCTGGCGAGGTGGCGCCCGCCCATTCGGTAGTATGCTGGGACACGATGACAGCCAGATGACGGATTTGTGTCGCCTGCATGACCCGCGAAACGGCGGGCAGCAGCGTGTGGCAGCGGGCTCAGGTTGTCGGTTGCTACCAGCGCCAGGTGACGGTGAATCGCGTTGTGCGGGGCTCCAGCGGATGAAAGTGCCGGTCCGCCACACCGCCCACCGGTTCGCCGGGGAGTCGCGACTCGTAAAAGTAGACGATGTCCGCGTCTTCGGAGTCGAGCAGGTTAAACCCGTCCAGGCGGTACTCCATTTTGCCGCGGCGGTAGGCGATGCTCGCGTTGACCAGAGTGGAGGTGTCGGCAAACACGGAGGCGTCCTCCACCAGCGGCGCTTCGCCCAGATGCCGCAGCCGGATGTTGCCGGACCAGCCGTTGTCCCACTGTGCGTCGGCCCCCAGCGTGAACGTTTCCTCCAGCGCTCCCGGGATCCGCCGCTCGTCCGCCGGAACGTCGTCAAACCGGCTGTCTGTATAGGTGTAGCTGGTGTTCAGTGCCAGCCAGGGCTGCACGCGCCAGAAGGCCGTGGCCTCGATGCCGGTACGTTTGCTACCGGCGTTGGGTTCCGTGGCGCCCGCGTCGCCGACAAACACGAGCTCCGAATCCAGTTCGACCCAGAACGCAACGATAGAGAAATTGGCCGTTTCCCCGCGCTCATAGCGCAGCCCCAGCTCGGCGCCGCGGGAGGCAACCAGCGCCGGTACCGTGTCGGCGGGATCGCCGGTGGCGGGATCAACCCGGATGACGGTGCCGCGCACGTCATTGGAATGCATACCCCGGCCGTAGCTTGCGTAGGCTTCGACGCTGTCCGTCACGCGGTAGGCCAGCCGCAGCTTGGGCGTCACCAGCGTTTCGCTGTCGCTGCCGCTGTTTTCGGCAATGCCGGCCGACACATCCCAGTCGAAGTATTCGCCGCGCACACCGAGGCTGCCGCGCAGTTTTTCCGTCAGCCAGACGTCCGCTTCCACAAAGGCGCTCAGAGACGCTTCTTCCACCGCATCGGACCGCAGCGTGTTGAACCGCGCCCGATCCTGGGTCTGGTAGAGCCCAAGCTCGCCGATGTTGTCATAGCGGAAATCTGCGCCCCAGCGCCAGGCGGCCCTGCGACCGGCAAATCGCCACTCCGGTTGATCCCGATGGAAGTGTCCACCGTACATGCGGCGACTGTCGCGTTGCTCAAACTCGTCACCGCGGTCCGGTTCGCCCAGGAAGTAGGTGAAGTTGCTGAACAGGGTGAAGTCGTAGTCCACCGCGTAGACGCCCGCCTCCCAGGTGTCGCTCTCCCAGGAGACGGTCAGGGCAATGCGGCGGGTATCCCCGCCCAGGGAGGGGTCGAGATTGCCAACGCGGCTGATGAGCCCGGAAGCGACCGCCCGCTCGGGGATCTGGTCTGTGGAGGTCCAGCCGCTGTCGTAGAAGCTGGCGGTATAGCGGGTTTTGAGGCCGCCATTTTCCTGGGTGTAGGCCGCGTAAAGCTTCTTCTGATCGAGGTCTTCCGGCAGCTCCCAGGGGCCGTCATAGCCGGTGTAGTCGAGGGCGCCGGTGATCGTTCCTCCAGCCCAGTCGGTGCTTCCGGCAAACAGCGTGCGAACGTAGTCATTCTCGCCGTAGGTGAGCTGGACAACCGACTCGGGCAGCCGGTCATAGATGCTGAACTCGATGCTCCCCGCGGTCGAAAAGTCGCCGACCTCTGCGTCGTAAGGGCCTTTCCGATAGCGCGTGGTGGCCACGAGTTCGGAAATGATGAAGTTGAGATCGAGGTAACCCTGTCCGTGCCCGTGGGTTCGCATGTTGAGCGGAATTCCGTCCAGGTGGGCGGAAAAATCGGTGCCGTGGTCGAGGTTGAAGCCGCGCAGGAAAAACTGATTGGCTTTTCCGGTGCCCGAGTGCTGGGTAGCCACCACGCCAGGCGCCACCTCCGACAGTTCGCCCACCCGCAACAGCGGTGTAAGACGCATGTCGTCATAGCCCACCAGGCCTTCGGACGCGGACCACGCGTTACCGATCTGACTGGCGGCCCGTCCGTAGACGATGATCTCTTCCAGCTCGGAATGTCTGCTGTCGTGGGCGAAGGCCGAACCGGCGAGCAGGCTAGCGATGACGGTGGGCAAACGGTAGCGGAATGTGGTCAATGCGCTCGTCTCCTTTTTCCTCGGAACCTATGCCATCCCCGTGTCAGTTATGTGACAAATTTGCCAGCGGCATCAGCGCTCGGAAATATCGGCCAAAAGCTCGGGAACGCTTACCTTTGAGAGCGGGAGAAAACGCACCGTGACCCATCCACAGGTTTCTCCGTTGCCGGTCGCCGTTTTTCGCAAGCCCATGTTCAATACAACCTCCGGTGCCAACATTTTCTGCAAGTTCTTTTCCCGGCTTCTGCCCGAGCTGCGGCGCCCGGCCAAGCTCAGACAGGTCCTCGCCATCGTCTATCGCGTGATCGCCCGGCACTACGCCGGTGCCGCCGGGGTGGCGGTCTCCCAGGGTCACCCCGGACCCGTTGCGGACCGGCGGATTTCACTCACGCCCAACGG
>JBCCCR010000057.1 GCA_039033415.1 Pseudomonadota bacterium
CAACACCCATCACACCAGTGCGATGAGATCCTGACATGACATCACGGGTACCCCGTGCCGACCTCAAGGCCGATAACAAATTTGAGCTTCCAGCTCGTTGCAGCGGTAGGCCCGGTCGGCGCGGAATTCATTTTGGCCCGAAGGCAAGCCCTTCAACACAGAGGCCGGATAAACGTTTGCAAGGTACCTGTCGCTGCTCATCCCGCAACCCTCATCAACGGGAGTAGAAAGCTAGCGGTTGCCAGAGGAGTCCATAAACCTTTTGTTAGGCGTCATAGTCGATCGGAGACTACGGAGAAGCATTTAATTTACCGTAGAGACGCATCCGGTCATTTTGTGTTTGACAGGCATCATAGTGAGACAGAAGGCCAAACAAATATAGCCTTTCATTCATTGTCATGCCGCCTATGCCGTCAACGACCTCGCGGCGGAAGCTAGACCATAGCTGTGCAAGTTCCGCTTGGCTTTTCGTTTTCTCAACCGATCCAATTTCAATCAGCTGCTCGATCCTTTTTGCAAGGTCTGCAACGGAAGAATCGTCGGATTTCCAACCCTGCAGCGCCTCCGAGAGACGACTCGCCACCGGGCTTTCCGTTTGGGAAAACTTGAGCGTAAGTGTATCTAGATCCACGTCTTCGCCTAACGCTAAGCATCAGCTGCCGACGAAACGCGAAGCGTTTTGGCGGTCAGCTGCATGCATTTGTTAGGTGTACTCAATTGCAGTAGCTTCGAGCTGCCAAAAGCTTCCATTATTCATTGCATCTCGATCTATTTTTCGCACGCGCATTTTAAATTGCGATTCGCTTGTTTCTCCCAAGTAGGCTAAGAGGCACTCTGCAAGGTGATTAATCCCGGTATTGACGAACTGCTCTGTCTGAAATTTGTCTTCGTGATCCAGCATGACGATGACGCCATCACCTTCGCGAACACAGATCGGATTCCCGCAGCCATCAATACCTATTATAAAAAATTCATCTAGTCGAGCCCGCTCAGATTTGGACCATTGCTCCGGAATGCCGAAGACTTCGTAAACTTTTCGGTTTTCTCGAGCTTCAAACGAAAGACATGGCGCGGCTTCCTTAGGCAACACCACCCCGTCGATCACGACCATTTCGGAATACAAACCTAGTTCGGCTTCTTTTTTCGCCCACCGCTGCTCAAAGTCTTCTCCCAAACCAATTCACCTAACGACTAGGCTCAGCTGCCGGCGAAGCCGGTCAGCTGCAGCCTCTTGTTAGCTTTGTTTGCCGCCAAAAAGCGTGGGAAATACGCAGTGCTGAATGCCAAGCCTTTTGAATCACGGGCGATTACATCTTGATTCGAAGAGCGAGGATGTCTGTTGTTTAAGATCACATTCGGCAACGAAATCGATTCCACTGTCAGATAGCAATCCTGAAACGGAGCCGCAGAGCGCGCAAGGTTCTTCCTTAGTATAAACATCTACGAAATAGCGATCTTCATCCCACATGTTTCCTTTCGCCAATCGCATGAGAGAAACGCCATACTCCGAAGATCCACTGTTGGAATACCAATATATCGTGGTTGCATCATCACGCCCCCTCGATAGATCCAATGGTTTCCTCAAGGTGCCAATTAGCCGATTTAGGGCAGCAAGAATTTGCGCTTCGCTGTGCTTCGAGGCATCAATCGAAAAAACCTGCTGCGGATCCGGACCTGGATTATGCATGACGCAACTTGCGAAAAGCAGGATTATAAAAACCGAACAGAGTTCCTTCATAAAGCTAACGACTAGGCTCAGCTGCCAGCGAAGCTGGTCAGCTGCAGCTTATTGTTAGAGGCTACGCGGTGTCCAGTAGCCACGGACATGAAACTTCTCCAAGCGACTGCTATACCTCAATCGTATTCCCAAAACTCGCTTATTTGAACAGACGAAATACAGGTGGTGCGTATCCCAGAAGCTACCGATTGCAGCAGCCTTCGGAATCATCTCGACAGAGCAGCCCGAGGACAGTAACGGACGCATTGACGCAAGCTTCTGGGCAAAACTTGTCCCAAACCTAACAAACGCTGGGAACGAAGTAGAGTTGGCTAGGCTCATGGCTTCACCGCTGACCGAAGCGTCGATCAGTGCCTCGCCAAGAGCTTTGGCTGATTGGTCGATTTCTGGGCTGCCACAGCCAGCCACCAAAATTACTAGAACGAAAACTGCGGCTTTTGTCATCTGACCTCTAACGACTAGGCTCAGCTGCCGGCGCAGCCGGTCAGCTGCAGCCTTTTGTTATTGTGCGGGCACTTCACCATAAAAACAGAATTCCCAATGAGAACCACATACAGAGAAGCCCAAATACTGATGTGGCCACTCGCTCGACCAAGCCCCACTCTTCAATGGAGCCGCGGCCTGACAACTCCGCGCTCGTGGCAGCGAAACAGATAAGCATCAGGCCTAGCCAAACCGGCCCGGAACCACTCTCGTGCCTTAGAAGAAATGAAACGCCCGCTAACCCATAGCCCAAGCGCCCCAATACAAACGGAACCTCAGGACCGATAGGCAATTCCTGTCTCTTTCTAGCTAGCTCTGTGCTTTCCAGATTCATCGCAATAACGATTGCGTTCAGCTGCCGGCGAAGCCGGTCAGCTGCAACGCTTGGTTAGCTCTCATTACTTTTACCCCAAAATGCTTTGAACAAACTCTTCAAAGCCATGAGCAGGCAGGACACTCCGAAAACCGGCAGTGGCAACGCAAGAATCGCTTCGCCGGAACCTAGAATATGACCATTCCTCGTCGAGTAATCCAGCAGAAGAATAGAAGCAGGAAGTGTAGCGCCCGCTATGGCCCACCAAAACGCTAGGCGCAGCTGAAACCTCCGTTGAGATTCGCCCTCCTGTTGCACAGGGCCCGCAATATCCACAACCATAATAAGCTCCGCTATTCGGTCTCCCGCAAACATGAATGCCACCAACATCATGAGAAGCGGAAGCAGCACCAATGCACCAATGATGGGATGCACATCATGAAATAGTGACAAAGCAAGACCTATCGCGAGCAACGTCGAAACTATAAGCGACAGAGAATTAAGAAACTTCATGAATTGAGAGCTAACGATTAAGTTGAGCTGCCGCGCACGAAAGCCTGAGCGCGAAGCGCGCGTGGACTTTCCACGGTCAGCTCCAACGTCTTGTTAGCAGCGCGATCTAACAACTGGCACTCCTTCTCAAGCGGAGTCGGGATTTCTACTCCACACGATACGCCAACCGTGTTTGCGCGGAAACACCTCGAAGCCGCAGATGCATGAACGCAACGCGGACTCTGACAGAACAATGCCATTGGAAATGCCGTTCACTACGTTTTTGAACGAAGCTGGAACGAAGACGGGGCTTAACGAAGCGTGCCCCAGATTTCGTGGCGGCAATATCGAAGCTGACATCCTGCGCTGCTGCGCGAGACCTGCCGGAGCGAAGCTAAAAAACGAATTCGAGAGATCAGAAGAAATGCTGCTAACGACTAGCTTCAGCTGCCGGCGCAGCCGGTCAGCTGCAAGCATTTGTTAGATGGCAAAAGCACGTACATAGCTAGCCCCCAAGATGCACTCCGACGGTTCCAGGCGCCAGTGGTTTTTGTTTGTGCCATCTCACATTGCCTTTTCGGCTCAATACGAAACTACAAACTACTATGACGCCGTTGAGCAACATAAGCGCGAGATATGCTCCCAACCACGACACTCCGGATTGCACCAAAAGCCCGATACCGGGCACCCAAGAGACGAACGAAACTGCTCCAGTAGAGCTCATCACAAGAGAGCTCAAAAGAAGCCACTTCCCAAGTAGGTTCGGCAGCACAAGGCAAAACCCCGCCGCAAGTGTGACCAACCACCAAAAAACCTGACCTGCTCCGAGCAGCCACATTTGGATTTGAGTGGCGGGAACCGAGGCATTCTGGATGATCTCTATGCCCCAGAGCGCCACCGAATATGACGGGATGGTGGTAATCAACACCATCCCGCCGATTATTCTCAGAAATGCGCGATACCTTTGCATGACCATCTAACTACAAGTAGTGGGACTAAGTTCGCTGTATGACAGCATTGACCTCTAGTTGAACTGAATTCGCTCGGTTATTCAATGAGTTGGCGGCGGTCGAGCGAAGTGGGGGCATGAGATAGTTGGAAATTATGGGGAAAACGCTAGAAGTTTATTTTCTTGATCGTTGATTTCTAACGTTTTTTATCACGGAGATTTCGAGCAACCTCACTCAAACGCCTCCCGCAAGTGTGTAATCCCTCGAACCTTCAAAGCGCCAAAATCTGCCCCCTTTCTGGGCAGGTTTTCTTTGGGCACAAGCGCTAGCTTGAAGCCTTGTTTGGCCGCTTCGTTCAGTCGCTCCTGGCCGAACGGCACCGGGCGGATCTCGCCGGAGAGCCCTACTTCGCCGAAGGCCACCATGTGTCTCTCTGGGTTCCGGTCAACGTAAGAAGAGTGAATCGCTAAAAGCAGCGGCAAGTCCGCTGCGGTTTCTGATACGCGAAGGCCGCCCACGGCGTTCACGAATACGTCCTGGTCGCCCAGCGTGAGGCCCTGAATGCGTTGCAGCACTGCCAGCTGCATGATCAGTCGTTGGCCGTCTAGTCCCACGGCGAGGCGTTTGGGTTGGCTCGTGTGGCTTTCCGTCACCAGCGCCTGCAGTTCCATCAGCAGCGGCCGGCTGCCTTCCCAGGAAACGGCGATGATGCTGCCGGGTGCCTGGCCCGGGTGACCACTGAGGAACAACGCCGAGGGATTGGTGACAGGCTTGAGGCCTCGATCGGTCATCGCGAAGACACCCAGTTCGTTTGCTGCGCCGTAGCGGTTCTTGAGCGACCGCACTACGCGGTAACGGCTGCTGCCCTCCCCTTCGAAATACAGCACCGTGTCCACCATGTGCTCCAGCACGCGCGGCCCGGCGATGCCACCCTCTTTGGTGACGTGACCAACCAGGAATACGCAGACCCCTTTGCTTTTTGCGTAACGCACGAGGGCGGCCGCACTTTCCCGGACCTGGGCAACGGCTCCGGGCGCGGACTGCAGTAGCTCCGTATGAAGGGTCTGGATCGAGTCCACCACCATCAGGCGAGGCTGCTCGCGAGTTGCCTGATCCAAGATCCGTTCAACGCAGGTTTCGGTGAGGCAGCGGATCGTATCGAGGCCTAACCCCAGGCGCTGGCCTCGCAGCGCAATTTGCTGGGCCGATTCTTCGCCGCTGACGTACAGCACCTTGAGCGTATCGGAGAGCGCCGCCGCCATCTGCAGCAAGAGCGTGGATTTGCCGATGCCCGGATCACCGCCGAGCAGCACCACCGAGCCTGGAATCAACCCGCCGCCCAGGACCCGATCCAGCTCGCTGTTTTTGGTAGCAACCCGCGGCTGGGCTTCGGTGGGCTGCACTTCGTTGAGATTCACCACGTCCGCGCCGCCGGCCGCCGCGTAGCCACCACGCCGGCTGCCCGCCGCCGTCGGCACCATCTCCTCCAGCGTGTTCCAGGCGTTGCAGTTGCCGCACTGCCCGCTCCACTTGCTCGCTGTCGCACCACATTCGGTGCATACGTAGGTCATTCGCGCTTTCGCCAAAGAACTTGCCCCTGTGAGGTCGGCGCAGCTTATCTGGATCGCGGTCGCCTTTTCCAGCGCAAAGCCCGTAAAATTACGCGCATGGATAGCGATTCCGAACGTCAGCGTTCGTCCTCCAGCGAAGACAATCCCCTCGTCGGCGAATCCCCGGCCTTCCTGGAGATGCTGGAGCAGGTCTCCAGCGTTGCGCCGCTGAACCGGCCGGTGCTGGTGATTGGTGAGCGCGGTACCGGCAAAGAGCTCATCGCTGCCCGAATCCACTTTCTGTCCCGCCGCTGGGACGAAAACTTCGTCAAGCTCAACTGCGCGGCGCTGGCCGACACCGTTCTTGAGAGCGAGCTGTTTGGCCACGAGGCAGGCTCCTTCACCGGCGCTCAGAAGCGACGGGTTGGGCGCTTCGAGTTGGCCGACAAAGGCACCCTGTTTCTGGATGAGCTGGCGAACATCTCCTCGGCCATTCAGGAAAAGATCCTGCGGGTCATTGAATACGGGGAGTTCGAACGTCTCGGCGGCAACCAGGTCATCTCGGTGAACACTCGTATCGTCGGCGCCACCAACGTGGATCTGCCCATGCTGGCCGCCAAAGGCGAATTTCGAGCCGACCTCCTCGATCGCCTGGCGTTCGACGTCATCACCCTCCCCGCCCTGCGCCATCGCGGAGAAGACATCGTCCCGCTAGCGGAGCACTTTGCGCGACGGATGGCTGCCGAGCTCCAGTACGACTTGTTTCCGGGTTTTAGTGCGGATGCCCTCAAAGACCTCATGGACTACCGCTGGCCAGGCAATGTCCGTGAGCTGAAAAACGTTGTCGAACGCGCCGTATATCGCTGGGGTCCGTCCGAGGAACCCATCGATCAGATTCAGTTCGACCCTTTCGAGTCTCCCTTCAGGCCCGGCGGCAACGACGAACCAGCCGCCGGCGCCGCGCCGGGCGCTGAGCTGTCCGGCCCCCTGGACCTTAAGGAAACCGTCAAGGACTTCGAAATTGGGCTGCTGCGGGACGCACTGGAGAAGTGTCAGTTCAATCAGCGCAAGGCCGCGGAGTACCTGGGATTGAGCTACGATCAGCTCCGCGGTTACCTCCGAAAATACAAGTTACTCGACAGTAATTAATCCCGATATCAGGTAGGCTCTTTGCCGCTAGATCGGCGTTTGTAGTAAATTACGACGCTTAGCGTAGTCACGTGGCCGATCGGGAAGAGGAACGCCGCTTGAGCATCTGGGACAGAATTCGCGCCGCTTTGGCGCCCAGCTCCGTTGTGCCGGAAGAGATAGAGCACCAGCTCCGTCTCGCCACCGGCGCGCTGCTGCTGGAGATGTGCCGGGCAGATTTCAAGGTGATGGTGGAAGAGCGGGAGTCTATCGCCCGGGCCATTCGGCGCGCCTTCGACCTCAACGCCGACGAGACCCGAGAGCTCATGGCGATTGCCGAAGCTGAGTCCGAGTGCGCGGTGTCGCTTCAGATCTACACCAGCTTGATCAAAGAGTACTTCGGCGAGGCCCAGAAACACCGCCTCATCGAAGACCTGTGGCGAGTCGCCTGGGCCGACGGCGAGCTCCACACCCTGGAGGAGAACCTGATCAGCCGCATCGGCCGGCTGCTGGAAGTGCCCGATCGTACGCTAGCCGAGATCCGCCGTACCTTTGAGGCCACCACCCCCCTGGAGCAGCGCCAGCTGCCCGCCTGACCGCGCTCAGCGCGGCAATGCGTAGCGCGTCACCACCTCGGGCGCAAAAAAATCAGTTCCCGCTGCGACCTTTAGTGGTTTGCCGACATCTAACCAGTCAAATCCTCCAGTGACTGGACACCTGGTGAACGAAAACCCTGATTCTCAAACCCTGGCGGCCATCGCCAAGGGCTGCGAAAAAGCCAGCACCGAGATTTTTCGTCGCTACGAGCGGCAGGTCTACACGCTGGCCCAACGCATCTGCCAAAACGAGGCTGATGCGCTTGACGTGCTGCAGGACACCTTCGTGCTGGCGTTCGCCAAGGTTGAGCAGTTTCGGGGCGACCATTTTTGGGCCTGGCTTAAGAAGATCGCCGTCAACCAGGCTCTTACCAGGCTCCGGAAGCAGCGCCGAGGGCCCCTGCTGGTAGCGTTGGATGCCGCCCGCAATCTGGTGGGCACCACACCATCAGCCGCGCCGCAGATGGACCTCAATGCCGCCTTCGCCAGGCTTGCGCCCGACACCCGCGCGGTGGTCTGGCTTTACGACGTTGAGGGCTACAGCCACAAGGAGATCGCTGAACTGTTTGGTCGAACGGTCAGCTTTTCGAAAACCCAGGTCAGTCGCGCGCACCAGCAGATGCGCGGCTGGCTGGCAGATACACCACAGGAACAGCCATGTCTCAGCAACCCGACAACCTAAGGCTCCGCGAACTGCCGCTTCTGACGCCCCAGCGGGACGTCCTGCCGGCGGTGCTAGCCGGCACTCGGGCCGGAATCCCGCCGGCAGCGCCGCACTGGCCTTTGCTGGCAGCCGCAGCCGCCGCGATACTGGCCATCGGTCTGGTTTGGACGATGCGCTCCGGCCCGCAGCTGGACGCCGATCCGATGACTGACGCGGCTGGCCCAGCGATGGTCAGCACCGATTCCGAAACCGTCCGCGCGCTGGACGACTGGATCGAGTATTCCCAGCAGCTCGAACGCCAGCTGCGTGCCCTTCAGCCCAAGAGCACCGTACTGCACGGCCATCGGGCAGCCGCCGTCAATCTGCTCCAGGAGGAAATGGCGTTGATCGATTTTGCCTTGGCCCAGACCACCCAGCCCGATGAATCGCTGCTGCTGTGGCAGGCGCGCACCGCCCGACTCAACGACCTCGTTGCGGTCCACGTCGCCAGCGCCAACGCGCTGTCGCTCGATGCCGACCGCGACCCGGGGCTCGACCCCGTGATCACCCTTCAACCGCCACTGGCCGCCGCTGCGGTCAGCGTTCAACTCTAAGGACACGACTATGATGACCTCAACCGCAACCCGGTCACTGACCCTCTCCATCACCCTCGGTTTGGTGTCGGCCTTCGCAGCGCCCGAGGCGGCCGCCCAGGCCGACCGCGAGGAGCTGCGCGATTTGCGCGACCAGCTGGCGGAAACGCGCCGGGAACTCAGCGATCTGCAGCGACGCCTGAACGAGCTGTCGGTTGCGGACCGGCGGGCCATGCCTCGCGCGCCGCAGCCGCCAAACATCTTCAACTCCCAGGGAGGCGGTAACAGTCTTTTCGTCTCTCGCGGCGAACGCCCCATGATCGGCGTTGTCCTGCGCAGCGAGGACCGTGGTCGGGGCGTGAAGCTGGCAGGCGTGACGCCCGACGGCGCGGCCGACAAGGCCGGGCTGGAGGCCGACGACGTCCTGCTGACGCTCAACGACGAAGACTTAACTGGTCGCGGCGGCGTTGAGCTGGCTTACGACCTGCTCGACGATATGGAGGAAGGCGATCGGTATCGCTTCACCTACCGCCGCGACGGCGAGGAGAAAAATGCCGTGGTGGAAGCGGAGCTCACCTCGCCGTCCTTGAGCTTCAACTTCAGCGGCAACGGCCAGCGCCCGTCGGTGGGCTACTTGGGCAGCGGCGACTTTGCCTTCGACTTTGGTGAAAACAACCTTCAGATCGATACCGAGGCGCTGAAGGAGTGGGCCGAAAAGCGGCGCGACTGGGCGGTTCAGCTCAACGACGGCCGCTGGCGACAGTTTGCCGACAACTTCCCCGGCCAGAACAACGGTCCGGTGGTCTGGAATCTGGCCATGGGCTGGTCATCGCTGAAGCTGGCTGAGCTTAACGAGTCCCTGGGCGAGTATTTTGGTGTGGACGAGGGCGTCCTGGTGATCAGCTCGGGGCTTGCCTCGGCCGACCTCAAGGGCGGTGACGTGATTACCCAGGTGGATGGTACACCGGTGACCACGCCGGGCGAGGCGATGCGGATCCTGACGCGCTTTGACGAACAGGAGAGCATCAACATGACGCTGGTGCGCCACGGTGCCACGATGGACGTGGAGCTGGAAACGCCGGCCGCCGGCCCCGGCGATTTCTCCTTCGGCTACTGGCATGGCGAAGACGATTAAATCGTCTTGCCCGGATTCATGATGTTGTGGGGGTCAAACACGGCTTTGACCCCTCTCAGCATGCCCTGCTCGGCATCGCTGCGGCTATGGGAGAGGTAGGGCCTCTTCAGCAGTCCGACGCCGTGCTCAGCGCTGATAGAACCTCCCAGATCGCTCACCACCGCAAACACCTGTTCATTCACTGACTCACACGCCGCCTTGAAGGCCTCCGGCGCCAAGTCCTGGGGCTTCAGGATGTTGAGATGCAGGTTCCCGTCGCCGATGTGGCCGTACCAGACCACCTCAAAGTCGGGGTAGCGCTCAGCCACCACCGCATCGAGCCGGGTCAGCAGCTCGGGCACGCGCCCGATGCGCACCGAGATGTCGTTTTTATAAGGCGTATAGGGCGCAATGCGTTCGGAGATGTTCTCCCGCAGCGACCAAAGCGCGGCGGCCTGGCCGTCACTCTGCGACAACACCCCGTCGGTGCACAGCTCTTCCTCCAGCGCCTGCTCAAACAGCCCAAGCGCGTTGGCTTCGTCCGCTTCACCCTCGTGGTCGAACTCCATCAGCGCGTAAAACGGGCAGCGGGAGTCCAGCGGTGCGCTGCCGCCGTGGGCCAGCACCTTGTCGAGCGCCAGGTCAGAGAAAAACTCAAAAGCTGAGAGTTTCAGCGCCACCTGAGCGCGAGCAAACAGATCCATGATCCGAGGCATATCCGGCACGCCCAGCACCATCACCGATTGGTTCGCAGGCGGCGTGGACAGCCGAATGATGGCCTCCGTAATGATTCCCAGCGTCCCTTCGCTGCCGATAAACAGGTGACGCAGGTCGTAGCCGGTAGCGTTTTTGATGAGCCCGTCGTTCAGCTCCAGCACCTCACCGGTGCCCGTGACCACCGTCAGCCCGGCCACCCAGTTGCGCGTATTGCCGTAACGAAGCACCTTCACGCCGCCCGCGTTGGTCGCGATGTTGCCGCCGATGTGGCTGGAGCCTTTTGCGGCAAAATCCACCGGGTAGAACAGCCCGTGGTCCGCCGCAAAGTTCTGCAGGTTCTCGGTCACTACGCCGGCACCCACGCTGACCATCTGATCAGCCCGGTCGAGCGCCCCAATCCGGTTCATCCGATCTAGTGAGATCACCAGCTCACCGTTTGCCGCCACCGCCCCGCCGCTGAGCCCCGTCCGTCCACCGGAGGGCACCAGGGCCCACCGCTGCTCGATGGCGAGCTTAACGATCGCCGCGACCTCTTCGGTGCTCGCGGGAAACACCACCGCGGACGGTGCGGGCTCGGCAAAGCGCGTCCAGTCCTGGCCGTAGCTGGTCAGATCAGCCGGCTCAGCTGACACCCGAAGATCCGGGACGGCCTGCTCCAGAGTTTGAAGAATTGTTTGTTGAAGGGTCATGGACAGTGGGTCAAAATAATCGGCTTAAGCTGCGGGTTCTTCGCAGCGCATGCTAACAGGAAGTTCCCTTGAGTTCGTTATCGCTCCCCAAAGATCGTATCCGTATTGCGCTGCTGGAAGGCATCCACCCTCGTGCGGTCGAAATATTCAATGCGAATGGCTATCACAACGTACAGGCCGTGAAGAGTTCGCGCAGCGGCGAAGCCCTGACTGAGCTGCTGGCCGATGTGCACTTCCTGGGAATTCGCTCGCGCACCCAGCTCACCGCAGAGGTCCTGGCGGCCGCCCCGCGCCTGAACGCCGTGGGCTGCTTCTGCATTGGCACCAATCAGGTCGACCTCGGCGCCGCCTGCGAACTCGGTATCCCGGTGTTCAACGCCCCCTTTTCCAACACCCGCAGCGTGGCGGAGCTGGTCCTCGCGGAAATGATCATGCTCGTTCGCGGCATCCCTCAGCGCAACGCCGCTGCCCACCGGGGCGAGTGGGCCAAAAGCGCGGAAAACTCCTTCGAGGTGCGCGGCAAGACGCTGGCGATCATCGGCTACGGCCATATTGGCACGCAGCTAGGCGTGCTCGCTGAAGGTCTCGGGATGAAGGTGATCTTCCACGACATTGTCACCAAGCTGCCGCTGGGCAACGCCGCGGCGGCCTCTTCGCTGCATGATGCCCTCGGCGCTGCTGACGTGGTCTCGCTACACGTGCCGCAGACCCCGCAAACCGAAAACTTGATGGACGCCGCAGCCATCGACGCGATGAAGCCCGGCAGCTGGCTGCTCAACGCCTCTCGCGGCAACGTCGTCGACATCGACTCGCTCGCCGAAGCGCTTGAGACCGGCCATGTTTTGGGGGCCGCTATCGACGTGTTTCCCACCGAGCCCAAAGGCAACGATCAGCCGTTTGAGTCGCCGCTGCAGAAATTCGACAACGTCATATTGACGCCACACATCGGCGGCAGCACGGCCGAGGCCCAGATCAACATCGCCGAGGAGGTGTCGAGCAAGCTGGTGCGCTACAGCGATAACGGCAGCACGCTCTCCGCAGTGAATTTCCCGGAGGTCACGCTGCCCGACCACAGCGGTCGTCACCGGATCATGCACATTCACCGCAACGAGCCCGGCGTCCTGCGGCAGGTCAACAAGGTGTTTGCCGAGGGCAATGTGAACGTCGCCGCTCAGTACCTGCAGACCCACAACAACGTGGGCTACGTGGTGATGGATATCGAGACTACCGACGTCAAAGACCTGCTGGTCCGTCTCAAGTCCATCGAGGGCACGCTTCGGTCGCGGGTGCTCTACTGAGCTTGCGTCAGCCGCCGCTGCGGCCCCGGGGGGGGGGAGGGGGGCACCCCCCCCCCCAGCGGGTCCCCCCGGGCCAGGCGGGGGAGCCCCCGGGCGGGGGGGGGGAGTAACCCACCCCGGCGCACCCGCCCCCCACAGAGTAGCCGCCCTCACCGAGGGGAAAGCCCAAGGCGGGGGTCGGGGGAAAAGCAACCCCGGCAACAGCGACCCCCAATAACC
>JBCCCR010000058.1 GCA_039033415.1 Pseudomonadota bacterium
CCCGACACCAGCGAAGAAATCAGCATCGCCAATGAGGCCTATCCGGAGCGCCCGGTCAGTATCCCGAAAGCGTGGAAGGAAATGCTGCACCGCTATGTAGCCGGCTCGCTGATGCTGTTGGTCTATGGAATCGCGTTTCTGACCTATCGGCGCCGCCAGGACCTGCCCGGCGCCTTTCCTCTCGCCATGGGCATTGCCGCCCTAATCACGCTGCAAGCCGCCTTCGGGATGTGGACGGTCACGCTCAAGCTCCTGCCGCTGGTAGTCACCGCCCACCTCCTGGGCGGCATGGCCACCTTTAGTCTTTTGGTTTGGCAGGCGCTGCGGATGAAGCCACAACCCTCAGCCAACGCCGGCGTGGTGCAACGGACAATAAGCCTTCGCGGTCCCCTGATCGCCGGACTGGTGCTGCTGGTCGGGCAGATCGCTCTCGGTGGCTGGACCAGCAGCAACTATGCCGCGCTGGCGTGCACCGAGATTCCTACCTGCAACGGCGAGTGGTGGCCGGAACCCGATTTTACTGAAGGATTCACTCTGGCCCGCGAAATTGGTGTCGACTACGAAGGCGGCGTCCTGGATTACCCCGCGCGGGTGGCTATCCACACGGCCCATCGCATCGGCGCGGTGATCGTCTCCGCCTGGATGCTGCTCCTGTGTTTCCTGCTGGCCACGCGAGGTCGGGTGTCGGCCGGGCTGGTCCTCGGATCAGCGCTCCTCCTGCAGGTGGCGCTGGGCATTGCCAACGTCTTGGGCAGCCTGCCGCTGCCCGTCGCCGTCGCCCACAACGGCGGTGCAGCCCTGCTGCTGGCGGTGCTGGTGGTCCTCCTCCGGCCGCCTATAATGCGCCGATGACTGCCGCCACCTCCACTGCCGCACCGCGCCCTTCGGTTGCGGCTCGTTACTACGAGCTCACCAAACCGGGCGTGGTGGCCCTGATTGTCTTTACCGCGGTGGTGGGCATGCTGCTGGCGAGTCCCGGCTGGATCGAACTGCCGCTCCTGCTCAGCGCGACCCTCGGCATAGGACTCAGCTCTGCCTCAGCCGCCGCCATCAACCACCTGCTCGACCGCCGGATCGACCAGCAGATGGACCGGACGCGCAATCGGCCGCTGGCGCGCGGCGACCTGGGTACCGGCCAGGTCCTGACGTTCGCGCTCATCCTGGGTGTGGTCGGCCTCGGGTTGTTGGTTTGGCAGGTCAATGTGCTCACAGCGGTTCTGACCGCCATCAGCCTGATCGGCTACGCGGTGATTTATACGGTTTATCTGAAGCGCGCAACACCGCAGAACATCGTGATCGGCGGCGCCGCGGGCGCCGCGCCGCCGCTGCTTGGCTGGGTGGCCGTGACCGGTCAGCTGGATCCACCGGCGTTTATTCTATTCCTGATTATTTTTGTCTGGACGCCGCCCCATTTCTGGGCGTTGGCGATCTTCCGGCGCAGCGACTACGCGGCGGTGGGTATGCCGATGCTGCCGGTGACCCACGGCGTGCCGTACACCCGTTGGCAGATCCTGTTTTACACCGTGCTGCTGGTGCTGGTCACCCTGCTGCCTTATCTGATCGGTATGAGCGGCCTGTTCTACCTTGGCGGGGCGCTGGTGTTAGGTGTCGGCTTTCTATACTATGCGCTGCGCCTGATGGTGGACGAAGCGCCGGGCCTGCCGATGCGCATGTTCGGCTATTCGATCTGGTATCTCATGGCGCTGTTTGCCTTTTTGCTGATTGACCACTATCTGCCCGACAGCACGCCGCTGCTGAGCGGGCCGATGCTCTGAGTCCTACCGTGAAAGACCATCTGCAGGAACTGATCAACCAGGCGCTGCTCGACATGTGCCGCGAGGGAAGCCTGCCGAGAGAGGAGAGGCCTGAGGTTCTGGTCGAGCGCTGCCGCTCCATCGAACACGGCGATTTCACCTCCAACGTGGCCATGGTGCTGGCTAAAGCGGCGAAACGAAACCCCAGGGAAATCGCCCAAGAAATCATTCAGCGCCTTCTTCCCTCCAAGCACGTGGAAAAGGTCGAGACCGCCGGTCCGGGCTTCATTAATTTTCGCCTGACCGACGCCTCGCTGCAGTCGGTCATCAACCAGGTGCTGGCACAGGAGGCGTCGTTCGGCGTCTGTCGCGACGGCCACGGTGAAAAGGTCAACGTCGAGTACGTGTCCGCCAACCCCACCGGCCCGCTCCACGTGGGTCACGGCCGGGGCGCCGCCTTTGGCGCGTCGCTGGCCAATCTGCTGGAAGCGGCAGGTTTTGACGTTCATCGCGAATACTATGTCAACGACGCTGGCCGCCAGATGGACATCCTGGCCACCAGCGTTTGGCTGCGCTACCTGGAACTCGGCGGCAAACGGATCAACTTTCCGAGTAACGCCTACCAGGGTGAATACATCTACGACATCGCTCGCGACGTCCGACAGGCGCACGGAGACGATCTGCGCGATATCGAACCAAACGTGTTCGACAATCTCCCGCCCGACGGCGACAGTCAATCCGACGATCCGTCGCAGAAAGATCTGCGCGAACGTCACATCGACGCGCTCATCCTGCTGACCAAAGAAGTCCTGGGTGACGACCGCTATCAAATCTGTTTCGAGGCGGCACTGCGGTCGATTGTCGGCGATATCCGTGAGGATCTGAAAGACTTCAACGTCGAGTATGACGTGTGGTTTTCCGAGCGCGAGCTCGCGGCCAGCGGCTCAACCGAGCGTGCGCTTGAGCGCTTGCGTGAAGCAGGCCACCTTTACGAAAAAGACGGCGCGCAGTGGTTTGAGGCCAGCAAGTTTGGTGACGAGAAAGATCGCGTGGTGGTGCGTGACGACGGACGGACCACCTATTTTGCGTCCGATATTGCGTACTTTCTCAACAAGCGTGAACGAGGATTTCAGCACGCAATCTACGTTTTTGGCGCTGACCATCACGGCTATGTGGCGAGGCTTCGGGCTGCGGCGCAGGGGCTGGGAGAAGACCCGGACGTACTGGAGATTCCCTTGGTGCAGTTTGCCCATCTGTTCCGGGATGGCGAGAAGCTCCAGATGTCGACCCGGTCCGGCAAATTTGTGCCGCTGCGCCAGCTCCGAGAGGAGGTCGGCACCGACGCCGCGCGGTTCTTTTACGTGCTCCGATCCCACGAGCAGCACCTGGACTTCGACCTCGAGCTCGCCAAAAAGCAGTCCAAAGACAACCCGGTGTACTACGTGCAATATGCGCATGCGAGAATCATGCGGGTCTTCGAACGCCTCGAAGAACAGGGTGAGGCCTACAACCAGGCAATCGGGCAGGCTGCCCACGATCGGCTCACTGCGCCCCACGAAATCGCCGTGATGCGAGAGCTGGCCCAGTATCCCGAAGCCGTCTCGCTGGCTGCCCGCAATCGGGCGCCTCACGTCATGGCCCACTACCTTCGCGGCCTGGCCCAGGTCTTTCATTCCTACTATGACGCTGATCCGGAGCTGAAGCTGCGGGTGCTGGTCGACGATGAGGATCTGCGTAACGCTCGGCTCAATCTTTCGATGGCGGTGCGGCAGGTGCTGGTCAACGGACTGGCGTTGCTGGGCGTATCGGCGCCGGACAAGATGTAGTGGCCCGGGCGGGCGCAAGAAAAAAAACTTCCGGCCGAGGCCGCCAGGCCATCCGCGATGGTGAGCAAAAAGTTGTGCCCGGCTGGGTCTGGCTGCTGCTCGGCGTGGCCATGGGCATCTGCCTGAGCGTGTTTCTTGTGATGGCAGGCTTTCTGCGCCAGCCTCGCGCTGACCTGCCACGCCCTAACCCGACCGCCCGGGAGCCCGCGGCGGTTGCGGCCGAAGAGGTGGCTCCGAAAGACGAGTTTGACTTTTTTACGGTCTTGCCGGAAATGGAAGTGGTCATTCCGGAAGCCGAAATCGAACAGCGGGTCAACGAGCGAGAGGAGCTCGCGGCAAGCCGCGGCCCCTATCTCCTGCAGGTCGCGTCATTGCGCCGCGCTGACGACGCCGAGCGGATGAAGGCTGAACTGGCGTTTCTAGGGCTGGTGGCCGACGTTGTTGAGGTCAAGATCAACGACGTGCGCTGGCACCGTGTGCGGATCGGTCCGATGACGAGCCTGCGAGAGATCGACGGCGTCAAGCGCCAGCTGCAGAGCGCTGGCTACTCGGTGCTGGTGTTGTCAGAAACCCAGTAGCCGCTGGCGATCCGGTCAGTTCTCAAGGCCTGAAGAAAACAGGATGTCCGGGCTGCCGATGCTGTAGATCGTTCCACCAAAGTCGATCACGTAAACGTGGCCCGCTTCGTCCTCGCCGAAAGCCACCACCGGAATCTGGCTGATCTGGCTGCCGTCGCTCGTGCGGAAAGGTTGGGGAAAGGCAGAAAACGTCCACGCGCCCCCGCTTTCGGTGCCGGCGTAAAGCTCCTGGCGCCGAATGTCACCGAAGTAGTAGATGCCCCGGCTGTCGCCCACGGGTCCTCGATAGCGATAGCCGCCGGTGATCGAGTCGGCCGGACTGCTGGTATGGGCATAAACCAAGATCGGGTCCGTGACCGCCGGCGGGGTGTCTTCGCACACTGCCGCTGAAGGCCCCACCTCTTGGAAGCCCTCCAGGCAGTCCCAGCCATAGTTCTCGCCACCGGTCGACGCGGCGGGCTGGAACGAAACCTCCTCAAAAGCGTTTTGCCCGACATCCCCGATAAACATGTCGCCGGTATTCCGGTCAAAGCTAAAGCGAAACGGATTTCTAAGCCCCAGGGCCCAGGTTTCGTCACAAATGCCGTCGTCCCCGACAAACGGGTTGTTGGGTGGGATGGCGTAGAGCGTCGGGCCGCCGCTATCGTCCCCGCACGCGTTGGCGCCGCTGACGCCCGTGTTGTCAACGTCGATTCGCAGCATTTTTCCGAGCAGCGACTGCGGGTCCTGCGCGCGGTCATTGGGGTCATTGCCGCTGCCGCCGTCTCCCATGCCGATATAGAGAAACCCATCCGGACCAAAGTGAATGTCGCCGCCGTTATGGTTACTAAAGTCCTGCGGAATGCTGAGAATCACCGTGCCGCTGTTCGGGTCAGCAACGTTGGGGTCGCCCGCGCTGACCGAGTAGCGAGCAATCTGGGTAGCGCCAACGCCGGGTGTGGTGTAGTTCAGGAAAAACAGGCCGTTGTTTTCATAGTCCGGGTGAAAATCGATGCCGAGCAGCCCCCCTTCACCGGTCACCTGCGTCAGACCATCGTTGCTGAAATCGAGAAACGGGGTGGCAAGCAGCGTCCCGTCAGCGTCGAGGATCCTTATGCGCCCAGCACGTTCAACGATAAACAGCCGGCCGCTGCCGTCCCCCGCGTGGCGCGCTGCAATCGGCGAGCTCAAGCCGTCTGCGACCTCAACCAGGACCAGTTCGGGAACAAACGTCTGATTGTCGCCGGCGATAGCGGAGCCAAGAGACCCCAGTAGCGCAACGATGGAAAATGCAGCTTTCATGGCAACCCCAAATTCTTCACGCAATCCCAAATTATAGGTGGGTTTTGGGCAGTCTGGGTGTGACTTGCCGCACTAGTTGCGGAGAGAAAACGCCGCACCGGGGACTGTCCGCTGCGCCAACGAAGGCGCCTGGCTTGCCGCGTTACGGCCGCCGGCCGGCGCTGGAGCGATCGACAGCCGCAAGCTGGGTCATCACGCTCGCCAGGTCTGTCCGGGACTGGTCGCCGATGGATTTGAGCAGCGCGTCGAAGCGCGGGCTGGTCCGCAGGGCGGCCAGCCGTGGGTCGCTGCCAACCTCGTTGGCGCTGGTGAAACCATTCGCCATGGTTTCCTCCAGCAGCGCGAGCGCCGGTTCCTCGCGGCCGCCCAGCGCCAGCAGCACAGCCTCAAG
This sequence comes from Pseudomonadota bacterium, assembly GCA_039033415.1. Taxonomy (NCBI): domain Bacteria; kingdom Pseudomonadati; phylum Pseudomonadota; species Pseudomonadota bacterium. Next base: position 5,831 of record JBCCCR010000058.1, read on the forward strand.
ATAGTTCAGTTCCGGCGAGGTGTTGCCCTGCACCCGCAGGCGCTCGAGCAGCCGGTTGGCCTGGTCGAGCTGCGCCAGCGCGGTGTCGCGCGCTTCACCCAGCAGGCCCGCTGCGGCGCTCCAGCTCAGCACCTGAACCGACTGGAAGGGCAGCAGGATGTCCAGGCGTTCCACCACGCTTTGGAATCGAGTGAACGCAAGATCGGGCTCGCCGCGCCCGAGCGCGACTACGCCCTGCCACATCAGCGGCTGAAGCGTGTCCGACGTTGAGCCCTGCTCCTGCGGCGTCAGTCGCTCCAGCCGGCCCTCGGAAAAGGTTTCCAGTTCATCAAAGCGTCCGGCTGCCAGCAGCAGGCGGGCCCAGGCGTCCTCCACCTCCTGATTGTCGGGCGCCAGCTCCCGCGCGCGACTGATCGCGGCTTCGGCACGCTGCAGATCGCCCCAGCGCAGGTAGAGGTGTCCCAGCATGGTCTGGGTCACCGGCTCGTTGGGAGACAGGCTCAGCGCCTGCATTAGGCTGCCGTGCGCCCTTGCGTGCCGGCCGATAATCACGTCCCAGCGCGCAAGCGTGCGCAGCAGCAAGCTACGATCCGGATAGATGCTTCGCAGATTGTTCAGGCGCTCCATGCCGTCGTCGAAAGCGCCGCGCCTGAGCTCGTTATCGGCCATTGCCATGTTGAGCAAGTCGTCGAACTGGTTGTATTCCAGCGCTTCCTGCAGGACAAGCCGTTCTTCTTCGAGCCGGCCCAGAGAACCGAGCAGCCCGGCCAGCCAGTTGGCTGCGTCAATGTTCTTGGGGTCTAACCGCAGGGCTCGCTTGAGACGGCTTTCCGCTTGGGGGTAGCGCCCCAGCATGCGGTTCAGTAGCCCCAGCGTGGCCCATGCACTAGCGAGCGTGCCGTTGAGCCGCAGCGCCACGTCGGCATTCTGCTCGGCGAGACCCACTGCCTCTACGATGGTGCGGTTGCCGTAATTCGCCTGCAGCAGGTAGGTATCGGCGAGACCTGAATACGCTTCGGCGTAGTTCGGGTCCTTTTCGATGGTGGCTTTAAATTTCTGCTCCGCGGATGCCAGTGACTCTGGAGTCCGTTGGGCCCAATCGGCTCGCGCGCCCACGTAATCATTCCACGCGTCGAAACTCGCAATCTGACTGCGTTCGCCCTCAGCCTCCGTCATGGTGTCCGTGCTACCCAGCACCTGCTGCACCACCTCCTCGGCGATCTCGTCCTGAATGGCCAGCGTGTTGTCCAGCGAGCCCTCGAAGGTCTCTGACCACTTGTCGAACCCGTCTTCGGTGCTGCTGAGCGCCACCCGCACCCGCAGCGTATCGCCGGCCTTTCGCACCGAGCCGTTGAGGAGCCACCCTACCCCCAGCAGCCCGCCGATTTCCCTGGGGGTCCGGTTCTGGGTCGCAAAAGATCTGGCGGCGCGACCGCTGACCACTCGCAGGCCGTCGACTTTGGTGAGTGCATCCGCCAGCTCTTCGGAGACGCCGGCGGCAAAGTAGGCCTGGTCTCCTTCCGGCGACAGGTCTTCAAACGGCAGCAGGGCCAGCGCGTCCTGGCTTGGGGTCAGGTAGGTTGGTGCGGCGCTGATCGGGCCCGCCGCGCCGGCGGATCGGGCCGCCACGCCGGCCGGCAGCGAGCTGTTGTCACGCATCACGCCCGGCGCGTAAAACTGGTAAAGGTATAGGGCCAGCGCACCGTCGAGCAGCAGCACCCCTACCACCATCAGCACACCCGCGTAACGCGACCCCTGCCCCGGCAGTTCCCGCTTGATGCCATCCGGCGTTAATTCGAGCACCCAGGCTAAGACGACGACCAGCGGAAAGGCCAACACAACAACAAAAATGAGGGCCCGCAGTGACCATTCGGGAAGCTGGAGCGGGTCGAAGGTGATTTCGCCGACTTGCAGCAGAACAAACGCCACCACCGCATAAGCAGCGATCACGCGAAAAACCTTGCGCCGATGCATTTCAGCTATCAGCGTGGAAAAGGCGTTGGCCATCTGTACCTTCAGACACGGCGCCGGCGCCGTGTTTGACTACCTCCTGCGGGTGCTGCGGCAGCGCCGCTTGTCAGCGCCAGCTCCAGACCTTCAGCCTTCAAACGGTCTGGCGTGGGCTAGTGTCCTGTTTGGAAAGTTCGTTGCGTTTCAGAGCCCCGTTGGGCGCCAAGAACAAGGCGCATCGCGCCGGCAATGGCCGTAGCCCTTGGCAAGCGATGCAACGCGGTTATTGGCGCCCAAGGGGGCTCCCTTCGGGCGCGTCCCACAAGGCCTGGAGCG
>JBCCCR010000059.1 GCA_039033415.1 Pseudomonadota bacterium
GTGGCATGGAGGCCTACCCCGAGTTCATGCATGGCGCCATGAAGTAAGCGATCTGAAACTAGGAGCTATAGACCAATGAAAATGGTGACGGCGGTGATCAAACCGTTCAAACTCGATGACGTACGTTCCGCCCTGTCCGAAATCGGCGTGCAGGGCATCACGGTAACCGAAGTCCAGGGCTTCGGCCGTCAGAAAGGGCACACGGAGCTCTACCGAGGCGCCGAGTATGTCGTCGACTTTCTTCCGAAGGTGAAGCTGGAGATCGCCGTCACCGACGATCGGGTTGAGGCCGTGGTCGAAGCGATCGCTCAGTCCGCCAACACCGACCGCATCGGGGACGGCAAAATCTTTGTGCACGCCCTGGAGCAGGTGGTGCGGATCCGTACCGGCGAAACCAACGCCGACGCGCTGAGCTAGTGTCCTGTCACGTTAATTCGGGCGGTCAGCCCCAGATATAGCGGGTTGTGCCGGAACGCCGACGCCGGCGCATTCGCGACTGCAGGACCGCCCGACGGTCTGCAAGCCAGGCCTCTCGCGCCGTGTTTTGGTCCTTTCGGTCCATGAGCCGAGCCTCGTGGTTGGCCCGGTAGACGCAGAAATCCCGGTAGGCCTCCATGTCGTGCTTAAGCTCTCGGGTGACCAGCTCGATCATGATGGCGTCGTCCACAAACCCCAGGGTCGGAACGCTATCGGGGATCAGATCCTCAGCATCAGCGAAGTAGGCCAAAGCACTGGCGATGCGCTGCCGGTCTTTGCCGGAGATTTTCCACTCCTGATCTGCCAGCATGTCGACCATCTGCTCCAGACAGCCGAGCCGCCCTTTGACAAACGCCGGCAGCTTGCGGCCCTGGCTTGCGGCGATCAGCTCGCGCGCAGCCGCGACCACCTCTTCCACCGGTTTATCGGTGCTGCTCGCCTTGCGCATGGCGCCACGAAAGTGTTTGAGGTCTGCGTCACTCAATTCGAGCACAATCTTCAGCGACATGGTCAGCTCCTTGGCCGGTTGGTCAGCTTATGGGGCCCTCCAGCATAAGTGGTCCCGCCGCGGCTGCGACCCGATCGCTGCGTTTAGCGCAATCGGCGCAACACACTCGCTCATCACCGCAACATGAGGGCGTCGCTTGAGCTGGTGCTGCAGATTTGGGCCAGGCCAAACTTGAACGCCTGGCCTATCTCAGCCGTTGCCCCAGAGCCGTTGCCACCAGGACTTCTTGGGCTGTTGTTTCCAGCCGTTGAGCGCTTCGGCGCTCATCCCTTCTGCCGCCATGCGCCTTTTGATTTTCTCAACCTCTCGTCCGGTCAGCTTCGCCAGCGTTTGCGCTTCCTGATCCCAGCGTGAAACCAGCGACTCGGCATACTGCCCAGCCGCTTCGCACTGACCAAAATCGCCCCGCCAGGCGTGGCGCAGCACGTAACGGCCCTGAAAATTCCTGCGGTCACCCGTGACCTGAAAATCCAGGTCCTCGGGAAAGCTCTCGCCGTCGTAGCGCAGGTGAAGCCGGGTGACAAAGACATCGACTCCCTGGCGTGATCGCCGCTGGGAAGGGCTCCAGTTATGGCCGTCATCCAGCCACATGACGCCGAGGGAGCGAAGCTCACCGCGGCTGAGCGGCTCTGCGGCACAGGGGTCACACCACGCCATGTCCCAGGCGTACTCCAGAAACACGGAACGCCCGTCAGACTGCGCCACCTGCTCGGTAAACAGATCGCGATAGAAGTCCCCAAACTCATCTTTGATATAGATCGGCACGTCCAGATCCGAAGGAAGTTTCCGGGTGCGGTAGTTGCGGGTCTCAACGCGTCCCTGCCGCGTTAGAGCGAAGACGAACAGCTCCTGCTGACCCTCGGCATTCACCGTGCCCAGCCGGATCGGCAGCATGAAGTTCTCATCCTCGTAGGCAATCTGGAGCGGCCGCAGCACCGATGACCCGGTGTGGCGATCCAGCGCAACCCGAGCCACAAAAAACTTCATGCCGCGCTTCAGATAGGCCCCCACCACCTCCTCGGCACCCGCCGGGATCCGGTAGCCGTTGTCGGTCAGCCAGCTGATCAGCCCGTCACTCTGCTCAGCCGACAGGATCAGGATGTCGTACTCACCCACCTCGTATTCCGCTTCGATGGTGACCCTGTCGTCAACGGCAAACACCGGGCTCGCTGATTCGATATCTGCCCGTTTGATTCTCGAGCCGGTGACCCGTATGCGCTCAAGCCGCGGATCCTGACACGGATCCGGGTCGTAATACTCCACCAGCCTCGGCGCGGTGTACCGGTCCAGATGCTCGAGCAGCGCCGGATTGGCGACGTTGATCTGCTCGCGCAGCGGCACGTCCACCACCGGGATCACCATGGAAAACTCGGACACGTCGCCGCGATAGTCAGCCGCCATCGTGACAACCGTTCGGTCTCCATCGCGAACCAGCGCAACCTTGGACACGTCGTTGAACAGGCTGGTGTCGGCCTGGGAGACGTAAAACCCACAGAAGGCTTGAGCCGGGGCTGGGATCAAGCCGGCGCTGAGGGAGAGCAGCAGGAGCCAACCCGTCGCGCGAAGCGAGGGGTTTGAGTGAGTCTGGCAAATCGTATTCATCATCGAACCTCCAAAGAATGAGGGATCAGCGGGCGCCGCTCCGCGGCCGTCCACCGGAAGCGCCGGCCAGGCAAGTGCTGATCCAGCAGCGGCGTCAAGAGTCCTACGGCCGCCAACGCCACCAGCGGCGCAGCCTGAACGTTCGGACCCCAGTGCAGTGCCGAGGCCAGCACGGCCACCGCTGCGGCAAACAGCAGCCGGCCGCGGCGGCTGTCGGGCGTGGAGCGGGGATCGGTCACCATAAAAAAGGCAAAAATCAGCAGCGACCCGGAGCTGAGCTGGTGCCACGCGATGGCCAGCGGGTCGCCGAGCCATAGCGCTCGAGTGACGGCCAGCGCCGCAAAGCTCCCGAGAAAGCCCAGCGCAATATCCAGACGGCGCGCGCTCGACAGCGTCAGGGCCGCCATGCCAAGCGCGTAGCCGGCGACCAGCGAGGTCTGACCCCATTGCCCGGCGGAGACCCAGGCTTGACCGCCGCTGACCCACAGCGCCGCCAGAATGCCGCTGCAGGCCGGATTAAAAAGCTGTTTGCCGTTCCAGCGGAGGAGCAATTTTGCCGCGATGGCAAAAGCGGCGGCGGCTGACCAGATCCACAGCGCGTCAGCCCGCAGCAGCAGGCTGACCCCAAAAGCCGTGATCAAAGCGGACTTCCACTGAAGCGGCTTGGGCCTCCGACCCGTTCGTCGTCGCCACCAGGCGCCGAGTGCCTCTACACCGAGCGCACCGCAGAGCGCTGCCGCGAGAATCTGCGGGCTGCTGCCGAAATCACTGCCGAGCCAGGAAAGTGAAAGCAGCCCGCTGAGTGCGACCAGCTGCCAGTGACGTGGGTCAGCATGAAAGCGACTTAAGGCGCCCTGGCCAGCGCGTAAGAACTCTGCTGTTCTGTGCATGACGCCCCTCCTCGGCTACGCAGGTGTAAGACCTGCCATGGGAGGTTAGCGTCGCAGAAATGGTGGGGTTACCGGGTAAACAATGGGTAAATTCCAGGCAACGATGGCGTAAAGCAGTCGCGCTAAGCCGCGGCCAAACGCCGCAAAAAAAGGGGGCCTAAGCCCCCTTCCAGGGCGAGCAACGTGTGGTCGTTCTCAGGTGGCCGACGCGTTGAAAATCGACTGGATAGAACCGTCCAGCATCGCGTTGAAATCGTCGTCACTCTGCCCCGCGGAAAGCCCTTCAGACAGGGCGCGGGAGAAGCTGGCAACCATGCCGTGCTGACGCGACAGTCGGGCGTTCGCTTCCTCCCGGCTATAGCCGCCGGACAGCGCCACCACCTTAATGCAGTTGGCATGGGCGACGCAGTCCGCATACAGATTGTCCTGCTCCGGCAGCGTCAGCTTGAGCAGCACCAGCTGATCGTCACCCAGCGCATCCAGATGCTTGATCAGATGCTCGTGCAAAATCGCTTCGGCCTCTGCCTTGTCCGGTGCGTTGATGTCGACCTCGGGCTCGATGATCGGGTGAAGGCCGGCGGCGAGAATCTGCTTACCGATTTCGAACTGCTGCGCCACGTTGGCGGCGATGCCTGACGCGCTGGCGCTCTTGATGACCGAGCGCATTTTGGTGCCGAAGATCCCTTTGGCCTTAGCGCGCGCCAGCAGGTCGTCGAGGTCGGGCATCGGTTTCATCAGCTGCACGCCGTCCGCCTCGTCGGCCAGTCCTTTGTCGACTTTGAGAATCGGCACCACGTTTTTGACGTTCCACAGGTAGCTGGCGGTGCCCTGCCCCTCCACGTCGCGATCCATGGTGTTTTCAAACAGGATCGCCGCCAGAATCCGGTCCCCGGTGAACGCCGGGCTGGTCATGATCCGCGTACGCATCTCGTGCACCTTGGCAAACATCTCGTCATCGCCGCTGTACTCATCTTCGCCGACGCCATAGAGGCGCAGCGCCTTGGGCGTGCTGCCGCCGCTCTGGTCCAGGGCAGCGATGAAGCAGCCGTTCTGGGTTTGGATTTTCTGCAGTTGCTGGTCGTAGTCGCTCACGTTTTCCCTCGAAATTGACGAAAAGAAAGAACTTTCGCGGCAAGTTTAGGTGATCCTTTGGACCTGGGCCACCAGCTGCGACCCTTCGCCCGCTAGCCCGGGATCAGCTCAACCGGCAGGCTGCTGAAGCCCCGAAAACGGGCCCGTTTGCCGCGAACCGGCTCCCCGGCCAGCTCAGCATGGGGAAACCGCTGGAAAAAACGGGCCAGCGCCAGCTGCCCTTCAAGCCGGGCGAGATGTTGACCGGCACACATGTGGGGCCCGCTGATAAACGCCAGGTGGCGATTCGGGGTGCGAATGACATCAAAATCGTTTGGGTTCTTAAACTGCGCCGGGTCCCGGTTGGCAGCCCCGATACAGAGCGTGATCTGCGTCCCGGCCGGTACCGGCCGGCCACCGAGCGTGGTGTCGTCGGTACTGACCCGATTGCCGAGTTGGTTCGGGCTGGCGAAACGCAGCACCTCCTCCACGGCGGTCTTGATGACTTCCGGGCGCTGCAGCAACAGGTCCCGTGCGGGCCGCCGGGTGAGCAGCAGGTGGAGCCCGTTCCCCACGAGGTTGGTGGTGGTCTCGTGGCCGGCGTTCAGGATAAAGATACAGTTTTGCAGCAGCTCGATCTCTGTCAGTCCGTCCCGGATGCCGGTACCCCGGATCAGACGCGTCAGCAGATCAGAGTCCGGATCCAGCGGTCGGCGCCGGCGGTCGCCGATCAGCGTTTTCAGGTAGGCCAGGAAATCCCTCACCGCGTTCTCAGCGTCCTGCTTCATCGCTTCGCTGGGGTTGGGCTCCAGTGCCGAGAGAATCGCCAGCGACCAACCCCGCAGCGGCTGGCGCTCGCCGGGCGGAATCTTCATCAGGCTGGCGATGATCTCGATCGGTATAGCCGCGGCAAAATCGTCGATCGCGTCGATGGTGCCCAGGGCCTGCGCTCGGTCGAGCAGCTCGTCCAGCAGATGATCCAGCGTCGATTCCATGGGAGCGATCGCCCGAGATGTCAGCGCACCGGCGACCAGCCGCCTGACACGGGTATGCAGCGGCGGGTCGTTGAACACCAGGCTGGTGGTGTGATGCTGATACAGCAGCGTGTCCCCAAAAACCGGCCGGAAGGCGGCTTTCTTGTCGGAGCTGAAGAGCGCCGACTGCTGGTAGACGGTGCGCAGGTCTTCCCAGCGGGTCAGAAACAACCCGCCGCCCGGCAGCTCGTGAACCGGCGAGAGAGACTGTAGAGCGGCATAAACGGGAAACGGATCGTCGTAGAAGGCCGGTGGCAGGCTGGCCAGATTGAAGCCGTCGACCAGCGCCTTGGTCTCTTCTCCTGGGGGAACGCCGGTCATTCGACCGTCAGGCCTGGCGTCGGAATCGTGCCGCAGGCCCACACCCGTCAGGGCCTAAGCGCCAGCGACCTGGCCAGTCCGGGTGGCAGGGTTGACGCCGCCTGGTGGATCGCCCGGCTGTAGTAGTTGCAGGGAATCAGGTTATCGAGATCGCGAAATCGATCGAGTCTGGTTCCCGCGCTTGCCAGGGTGGCGCTCCACCACCCACCGGGATAGCAAGGCTGGGGAAACAGCAGGTGCCGAATTTCCACAAAGCCGGACGCGGCAAGCCGCTCGCGAATCTGGGAGATGAGCGAAACGTGAAGCATAGGTGACTCGCTCTGTAGCGCCAGGATGCCATCACCCTTTAGCGCCTGATGGCAGGACTCATAGAAGCCCTGTTCAAAAAGGCCTGCTGCCATGTCGACGGGATCGGTGCTGTCAATGACCAGCACGTCCAATGATTTCTGCTGGCGGGCGACCCAGGCCAACCCGTCTTCGAACAACAACCGAGCTCGTGGGTCGGCATTACTGGCGCAGAGTTCCGGGAAGAATTGCTCAGACAACCGGGTGACGCGCTCATCGATTTCGATCTGCGTAGCCTGCGTGACCGTTTCATGTCGCAGCACCTGCTGCAGCACGCCGCAGTCGCCGCCACCGACAATGGCGACCTGCGAAGGCCGATCGTGGCAAGCGAGAGCCGGGTGAGACATCATCTCGTGATAGAGATAGTTTTCGCGCTGGGTCAACATCCAGCAATCGTCCAGCGACATCACCCGGCCGAAGCCACGGCTCTCGAAGATTTTGATGTGTTGAAAGGGCGTGCGCTCCTCGGTCAGCAGTTCAACCATCTCAAACCCGATGGCGCTGCCGCTCTCGTGGCGCTCGTCGACCCAAAATGGTGCAGGCATAGCGGCTGGAGATCAAAAGCGCGATTGTAGCGCGCCCCTCAGGCGTGCCGGGAACCGAATTGAAGGCAACGCATCCAATAGCTTGTCCGTCCAATGTATGGGCAGGCAGAACCGAAGACGATGCCGCGCAGGGTTTTCGGGAATTAGAGACGCAACGCCGGACCACGGCACCAGGTGAAAAGGCACCTGACCCAGCCGGCGTGAGCCGGTAAAATGGGGATTCTACGGTAACCTAGTGCCCTGTTTGGAAAGTTAGTTGTATTTCAGCGCGTGTCCACAAGGCCCTGGAGTTAGGCGCGAGCCGCCGGCCAGGGTGGTTCCCTGGCCATGGTTCGCAACGCCGCTCCAGGCCTTGTGGGACGCGCCCGAAGGGAGCCCCCTTGGGCGCCAATA
>JBCCCR010000060.1 GCA_039033415.1 Pseudomonadota bacterium
TCGTTCTGGGACTCGATGGTCCACCCCTCGCCGTTGAATCGAGGGTCCCAGAAAGTGCCTTCAATCGTGGCCCCGGCAAACGAGACGTAAGCAAGCAGCATCGCGGCGATGAGTAATCTCATAGTGACACCTCCATCAGCTATTTTGATTGTAGAACACATCCAGGGACCAGGACCAAGTGCCAGGTCGGACCACCAATCCGCGGCATTTCCTACCCAAGATAACGAGGAGCTATTGATAGGGAAGGCAGACAGCTCCACATGTGGCTGTCGCGTCTCCGGTGGTTTCCGCCTGTAGTACCCAGATGCCAGCATTGCCCAGCTGGCACGTGCCCAATTCATTGCTTCCGTCCACATCGGTCAGTTCGATCAACGACAGCATGCAGAACTGATTGTCTAGTTCGCCGATCACCTGATTGACAGCACCCTGTCCGTTGCTGCTGGTCACGAAAAACTGGACGGGGGTACCGAAGCCCAGAATGCCCACGTTATCGAGCTCGCAGGTAACACCGCCGTTTTCATTGATCTCGCGGATAAACCCGCCGCTGCATGTTCCGGATATCCGACGCTGAACCTCCGACGAATTGATTTCGGCGGCGCCCACCGAGCCGTTACGGAATCTGGAGGTGACGACCGCCGAAGACGCCAGCCGGTCCCCAGTGACTGCGCCACTCGCGATATGGGTCCGGGCGATACTGTCGTCCGCCAGCTTAGGTTCTGTTACCGCCCGAGGGGCGACCACTCGTGCATCGATGCTGTTCTCCGCCAGCGCGGTGGCGTTGACGGCGCCACGGCTGATCTTCTCTCCGGTGACCGCCGCGTCAGCGATCTGCGCATCGGTGATCGCGCTCCGGGCGATACTGCCGCTGGTGACCGCCCCAGCGGCGAGCTGCCCGGTGTTGATCGAGGCATCGGCGAGTTGCGTCGGACCAACCGAACCAGGGCTAATCCTGGCTGAGGTGACGGACCGGTCGAAAATGGCATTGGCGTCGACCGAATCGGTTCCGGCGATCATGGCGCGCCCGGCCACGGGCACCGCAAACAGTCGCTGGCGTGGCAGCAGTGTGTGAGGCGTCGAGTCCTCGGGTCCGCGCACGGTAATCTCGATCCATTGCTCACCGTCGGTCAGCGGCAGAGCCTCAAGGTCAACGGTGAGTCGCAGCCGCCCCCGGTCAACCGGCTGGTCCAGGAATACAAATGGGCCGGCCAGGCGGTCACCGGCGCTTGGAGTGTCATAAATAGAAAGTTCGAAATCGAATGCTCCTTCTGCAGGGCTCCCTGCTGCCAGCAATCGTCCCTGGTAAGAAAACTCGGTTTGCGCTTCTACGCCCGAGGACTGAAGGCATAGCGCCAGGGCACCGCCTAGCAGCATTCCCAAAGACATCCGCCGGCAAATGATCATGGGCTGTACACCAATTCAAAACACAAAGCCTCGCAGAGCGCGTCTGCGTCCAGACCTGAACCGACCGGCGTTGAAGCGCTGAGTATCCATGCCCCCGCACTCACGGACACGCGGCAGGCAGCGAACTCGACCGGTGCATTGTCCACGTCCCGAACGTCATATTTGGACAGAATGCACACGTGCGTCGAGGCGTTTGTCATGGTCACGCTGTTGGTGCCGCCGCTGTTGAAGCTGGAAACGGAATACCCGAGCGGAGAGCCAAAACCGGTGATGCCGAGATCGTCGGAAGGACATACGGAACCTATGTCCAGGAACGGCCCTTGAAAGTAGCCTCCCGCTTGACACCCAGGAATGCGGGCTTGGACCTCTGAGGTTTTGACCTGTGAGACACCCACGGCGCCGTTCGCCAGTTCGGCGCTGCCGATCGCGCCGACGGCCAATTCAGCGCTGCCGACGACGGCAGCCGCAAGCTGCGTTCTGGTGACGGTGCCAGCCGCAACGTGATGCCCCGCAACGGCCCGGTCGAGCAGTTCGCTACTGGTAACTGCTGCGTTTGCAATCGCTGGGTTGGTGACGGCATTGGCCTTCAGGTTAACGGTCTGTACCGCCGATGGGGAAATCTGGGGTTCGCGCACGGAGTCGGCCTGCATCGTTGCCGTCGTGACCGATTGTGATCCCAACTTGGCGTTCGTGATGGCTGCCGTGGCGAGAGTCCGCGTAGTAACGGCGCCGGCGGCAATTTTCCCAGCGGTGACGGCGCCACTTTCAAGCTGCGTCGTTCCCACACTGTTCGGCGCCGCGGCAGCTGTCGCTCCTGCCAACGGCATCACAACAACCTGCTGTCGCGGTAAAAGCGGGGTGAAATCGCCGGTCGAAAGGCCACGAGGTGCAACCTGCAGCCAGACCTGGGCGCCAACGATCGCCGGTCCAAAATCCAGTTCAACTGAAAAGATGCCGCTGGCAATGTCGACCTGCTGTGTTCGAGGCTCCGCGAGCAGGACACCTCCCACAGCCTCATCGTAGATCTCGAAGCGAACGTCGACCGGTTGTTCCAAGGGCGCGCCGTTGGCACTGAGGCGACCCTGGTAGGTGAATCGGGTCTCGGTGGCGCCAACCCCGGAGCCAAGCAACGTCGAAGACACAACGAGCAGAATTAGTGTGGCGGACTCAAAACGGATGCTCATGGGTCGACCTGCAGAGATTGACAGATGGCCTCGCAGAATGCCGTGGCGTCTCGACCCGGCGTGACGAAGGCCTCAAGGATCCAGTTGCCCGACGCACCTGGAAAGAGTGCGCAGGCCGCGACCTCCGCCGAGTTGTCGACGTCTTTAACCTGCACGTAGGCGAGCTGGCACAAATGGGTGGCGGTGGAACCGACAATTCGGGTCTGGCTGCCGTTTCCGGAGGAGAAAGCCAGAAGCGATGCCACGGGTGTACCTAAATCATAGAGACCGCGGCGGTCCGTCGCGCAGGTGAGAGCGCCGGTGGAAGAAACCGCCCGGACGCCCTGCCGGTTGCTGCAAGCCGCACCGAGGCGACGCTGGACTTCACTGCTGTTGATCTGTTGGCTGCCGACCGCGCCGGCAGCAATCTTGTCCTGCGTCACCGCACCGGCGGCAATATGGTCGCGCACGGTTTCCTCTGCCCCCACTTCGCCGGCCACCAGGCTGCGGGTGCTTACGGCGCCGTCAGCCAACGCACCGGTGCCTATGGCGGAAGGTGCGATTTCGCTGCCGCCCACGGCGCCGTCGCCGATCTCGCGTGCGCCCAGAGTTGCAGAAGCCAGCTCAGCGGCGCCCACCGAAGCGTCGTCAAGCCTGGAAGATGCGACGGCGCCAGCGGCAATGTTGTTATTCGAAACAGCGCCGGCAGCGAGGTGGCGAGTCTCGACCGCGCCAGTGGCGACCTGCGCAGCGCCGACCGCCGCGTCGGCCAGGTCGTCGCTGGTCACCGAGCCGTCCACAATGGCGGCGGTCGAGACCGCATCGGGTTCCAGGCGCAGCGCCAGCGCACTCTGCGACGTAGCCGGCACCTGCCAACGGGGCGTGAGCTGCGTGAACAGGGCCTGCCCGCTGGGTCGTACCTGAACGGACAGCCACGATTCCAGATCGGCGTAGAGAGCGCCGCCGAAGTCGATGGGGAGATAGATGATGCCGCCGGTGACGATCTGGTCGACGAATAGTTCGTCATTAGCCAGCGGCGTTCCACCCTCCGCGACGTCATACAGGCCGATGCGAAAGTCGAAGGCGCCTGCCGCCGGCTGATCGTTAAACCAGAGCTCTGCCTGATAGACACTGCCTTGTGCTCGCAGATCGCCGTCGCCCAGGCAGACGGCCAGCAAGCCCAGCAGCAGCGCGATCCGGTTAGCCTTCATAGGAGTCCCGAAAAATCAGCACCGGGCGACTTGACGAATCTCCTTGCCAGAACCCCCCTGATAGTTCGTAAGGCCCGTCAAAGCTCGTGCCGACGACCGGCTGTGCGATCGTTCCCTCAAGTGCGAATTCACCTCCGGTCGAGAGTCCTCCGCCTCCCGCCATTACGCTACGGCGCATCTCGAATGGGCCACCCGATATCTGAGCGTCGCCGCTTCCGCTGCCGATCAGCAGCAGTAGCAGAGTGAAAAACGCGCCCGAAACCCGTGAGTTGCTGCGAAAAGTGCCGCGAATTCGGACAATCTGCATGTGCGTTCCCATGCGATGATTGTCGCCCGAGGTTGCTGTCGTTGCCTGATGGCAGCTTGATTTTTAATTGATGGTTCGCTGACGGAGCAATACAAGGTCTCAGTTTGTGGCGGACGTATGGTTTACCCGGCGTCCGTGGGCAAGTCGGCTAAGTCTACGGATGACCTGCCGCTCGGGTGTCCGGCGCGATCGACTTGAGGAGAGTTCTAAAGGGTTCGGTAGCGGCCGCTTCGCGCCACAGCGGGTCATGGACTACGGTGTAATAGTGACGCCAGCCCAGGTCAATGGCCCGCTCCAGGGTCTGCGCGGCCTCGCGGTCCAGCCCTGCCACAAGCTGCGTTGTGGCAAGCCGGAAGAATAGCAACGGATACTCACCGCCGTTGTCGATCACCTGCTGTACTTGTTCCAGACAGGTCTGAAGGTCGGTCTGGGCACGGTCGGTCTGGCCGAGCAGGGTGAACGCCGCTGCGCGATAGATTCTTGGCCCCGGACTGCCGAACGCGCCACACTTCTCCGCCGCTGTGGCTCCTGCGCGGTCTGCCAGTGACAGCGCACGGTCCGGTCGCTGCCGGGCCAGGGCGTCCATCATTTCCCAGCGCAGCAGCACCCAGGCGCGTCCGAAAACCGGTTGGTCAGGATTTGTACGTTCAAGCCCGTGCTTCAGTATGCTCTGAAAATTTCTGTCTGGGCTCGACGCGAAAGCTAGGGCCAAAGTGGTTTCCAGGACAGCGTTGTCGTCAGAAGCCTCTTCGCGGGCTCTATCGACAGCCTCCAGGGCCGAATCCCACCGACCGAGGTGATATAGCGCACTGCCCTTCAAGGCATTCAGCCTTGCATTGTCCGGCTCGATCTTCAGGCCGACTTCGGCCCAGCGAAGAGCCTCGTCGAAATCCCCAAATGAACTCTGCCAATGAGCGATCATTTCAACCGTTTGAACCGATTCCGGCTGCTGCTCGTGAACCCGTTTCATATAGGTCATGCCACCTTCAAACCGTCCCGACAGGAGCAGGTTTGCGCCTAAGTTTCTGTTGGTCGACAAATCCATGGGGTTCAGACGTTGAGCCACCGCATAGGCCTCGCTGGCCTCGGCGAATCGGTTTTGATACACCAGGCTCAGCCCTAGCCAGTTGGCGGCGTTGACGTAGTTGGGATTGAGACTGAGGGCTTTTCTTAGAGGCGGTTCGGCTTCCGCATACTCTTTGCGCGCCAGAAAAAAAAGCCCCTCTGACGCGTGGGCCTCTGCCAGGTTGGGTGACAGGACCATCGCCTGGTCAATAGCGGCTTTTGCGGTCTGGTTGTCGTCCGTCAGTCTCACCACGCTGCGCCACTGTTTCAGGCTCAGCGCGTCGGCGATGCCCGTGTACGCCAAAGCGTAGTCCGGGTCTTCCGAGACTGCGGCCTGGAACAGCTCGACGGCGCCGTCATAGTCCTGTTTCGCCATGGCGTAGCGACCGCGCAGGTTGAGATCCTGGGCGCGGTAGCTGGAGGTTAGCGATCTGGCCGGGAGGCTGACCGCCTGCGCAAACCCCAGTTCCGCCAGCACCTGGTCTGAAATCTCGCTTTGGAGGCTGACCGTGTCGATCAGCTGCCGGTCATATTCCCGCGACCACAGGTGAAAACCGTCGTCGCGCACAAGCTGAACAGTCACCCGGATCTCCTCACCCTGGATACGAATGCTGCCTTCTACCAGCGCTCCAACCTCAAGCTGGCGAGCGATATCAGGAATCTCGACGGCGCGATCCTTGAAAAAAAAAGCCGAGGTTCTCGCGGCCACCCGCAGATCCTTCACGTTCGCCAGATGATGGGAGAGCTGCTCGCTGAATCCGTCTGCGATGTACTCAAGGCCGGGGTCTCCAGTGAGGTTCAGAAATGGCAGAACGGCGATGGCCGAGACCTGGGTTGTCACGGGCGCTCGCCGCGCGTCGAGAAGCAGGGCCATTGCGATTCCTAACAACACGACGACCAGCGCCGCGATAGCGGGAAAACGTCTACGCTGAATCGGCCCACCGGTCTGCCGTGGCGAGTAGGGAGTCTCCGTTTCAGTTACCGGAAGACGGAGTCGGTACCCGCGTTTGCGCAGAGTTTCGATCAGCGGGTCGTCGCCGGGCGGGACGCGCAAGGCGGACAGCTCACTCCGAATCTGATAGATGCACCTGGCCAGAGCATCGTCACTGACCAGCGTTTCGCCCCACACCGATTCATGGAGCTGCTCACGAGATACCATTTCGCCGGGGTTTTTTGCCAGCACGGCCAGGACGGCCGCAACCTTGGGTTCCAGGCGCGCTTCCCCCAGGGAACTGCTCAGTAGTCCCTCGGTAAGGTCTACGCTCACGCCACCGATCACCAGATCGGCGTTCATTCTCATCGGCTCCGGCATGCCGGTCGGTTTGCACTCCCGCCGCGAAACCTTTCCAGTATTGATGGTAGGCGAGTCGCTGTCTAGATCATCGATACCCGGGCTGGGACCGGTGGTCGCTCCAGCAGTTTCCGCAACACACCCACTGACGCGACCTCGGCAGCGCGAGAGGCTCCGCTACTTGCCGTTCAATCGATTTGCTAATCAGTCAGAAAGCCAGGGGCCGACTGCCAGATGCCAGTACCAGGTGCCAGGTGCCAGGTGCCAGGTGCCAGGTGCCAGGTTCGATCAAGCACATCTTCACCCGACCAACCTGGCACTTGGTCCTGGCCCCTTAAACTCAGAAATGCCAGATCGTTCTGGGACTCGATGGTCCACCCCTCGCCGTTGAATCGAGGGTCCCAGAAAGTGCCTTCAATCGTGGCCCCGGCAAACGAGACGTAAGCAAGCAGCATCGCGGCGATGAGTAATCTCATAGTGACA
>JBCCCR010000061.1 GCA_039033415.1 Pseudomonadota bacterium
GCACGCTGAGTGCATTGTGTAGGTTCGAACTCATGAAATGAAAATCACCATCCCCGATAGAGGCGCCCGCATTATCGCAAAACCGGCGCGTTTTTGCCGCTGCCTGCCTGTTCAAGTGCCAGTCCGGCCTGATCGGCCGCCAGATCCCAGCTGGGAAAGCCTTCCACCCGCGCCGCCTCTTGAAAAGCAAGCAGGCGCTCGACGTCAGAATGCAGGGCAAGGCCGCAGTCCCCGCCACCAGCTCCGCTGGTTTTATACAACAGGCCGAAGGTGTCGGCCAGCGCCGCCAGCCTCCGGTGCGCCGCGGTCCAGACGCCCAGCTCCGCCTGCTCATCCAGATCGGCCAGACGCGCGGTAAATTCAGTCGCCGAGGCCAGAAAAGCGTCCGCTGAGTGGGCAGCCGCTGCAGCGATGGCGGTTTCACAGCTGGTGGTCAGCACCTTGAACGACTTGGCAAACGCATTGGGCCGTTCGTTTTGAAACCGCTGGAGCCGGTCCAGCCGCGAGCGGGTGTCGGCGCTGGCGCCCGACCAAAGCCAAACGGCGTGAACGGGCAGGGCCGCGCCGGGCTGAACGATGGGCGTTTCACCGGGGGCTGCCAGCTGAAAGGTGATTAGGCCGCCATAGAGGCTGGCGGCAACGTCAATCCCGCTACCGCGGCCCCGCTGAAAGTGGCGGTGCGCCGCCATCGCCTGATCCAGCGACGGCCGGTCGATGCCTGATTTTTTGCTCAACGCGCCGACCAGGCTGACACACAGCGCGGCGCTCGATCCCACGCCGAGCTTCAGCGCCTCGCCCGAGGCCCCCTTTTGCGGGGCAAAAAACGCTTCGGTGTCCAGGGTGACGGTCAGGCCGGGTCCCCGGTAGGCCAACAGGTCGAGCGCCGCGCGCAGCAGCGGCAGGGCCTCGCCGAGCCGAGGGTCATCGTGCCGGTCGAAGGTTAGAAGCTGGTCCGAGAACCCCGGTGTGGAGATTTGCCAGCGCGCGTCGGCGCGATCCTCCAGCGTGACTCGGGCTCGTCGCGGGACAGCGGCGACGAGCGCCGGCGCGCCGTACACCACGGCATATTCCCCCAGCAACACCAGCTTTCCCGGGGCGCTGGTGCGGATCGAGTCGCTCAAGCAGTCACCAGGTGGGCACCCGGCCCGAGGCCAACCCGGTGTAGCTCGACGACACCTCGTGTCTCTCGCAGGGCGGCTTCGACGTTGTCGGCGGCCTCCGGCAGGCAGATGATCTTGACCTGGGGGCCAGCGTCCATGGTGCAGAACGCCGCGAGACCTTCGCGTCGCAGCTCGCGCACCCGCTCAATGCACCTGAGGCTGGCGGGCTTCATATAAAGGAGCCCCGGCCGGCTGGAAATCATGACCGCGTGCATCGCCAGGAAGCTTGCCTCGCTGACTTCTGCGAGTGCCCCAAAATCGCGTCGCTCGATCGCATCGCGCGCCGTCTCCAGGTCTCCCGGCACACACTCGGTCCAGGCTTGATAGAGCGGTGAGGTCAGCCGCGACCGTTCCATGCCTTCCCCGGATGAGATTTCCTTGGGCCCGGCCTGAGTGACCGCAATCACCACCTTCAGCGGCCAAAGCGTCGCGTCCAGCAGCGGCGCGGCTGTCGTGCCGTTGCTGTCCTGCCCCAGCTTCAGCTGGACAAAGCCCCCAAATATTGACCTTGCTGCCGATCCCGAACCCCGGCGGGCCAGCACCGACAGCTCCGCTTTGCTCATGCCGAGCTCCAGCAGCGCGTCCACCGCCAGCGCCAGCGCGGCAAAACCCGACGCCGAGGATGCCAGCCCGGCGGCGGTCGGAAAGTTGTTGCGGGTATCGATATGCAGGGGCGGGCGATGGGTCAGGCACGCGTCCAGCCAGCGAAATACCCGGTCCGCCTGCGCACCCCCCGGCTCGCCGTTGAGCAGCAGCTCATCGCTGGCGGCTTCCGCCACCGTGGTATCGGTGGTGAAGCCGTCGAGCGTAACCGACAACGAGCCGGCGGACGGCAGGTTGGTGGAGAGGTCGGATTTCCCCCAATACTTGATCAGCGCAATATTGGGGTGGGCGCGCGCGCAGATCTGCATGGCATTATTGTATCGCAGGGACGACCGTGGCCTGGCCGTTTAAACCAGGCGGCGATAGAGCCAGGTGATCAGCAGCCCATGGCCCAGCAGACTGATCGGTACCAGCCACAGCCAGCTGTGTCCCGCCATCGAGAGCCAGCAGAGTTTGACCGGCAGATAGGTGGGCAGCAGGGCAAAAGCCCATTGTGCCGGGGGCTCGATAAACCACGCGACGATCACCGGCGTGGTCAGTAGTCCGTTAGCCTTGGCGATGGCGAATCCCTGAATCTTGTTGCTGGCCAGAAGAGCGATGGCCAGCGCCAACAGCGGCGCCAGCGGCGCGGCGCAGAGACTGGTCAGCACAACGGCGCCAGGTGAGATGGGCGCCAGGTTCACCAACCCCAGCATCAGAACCGTGATCAGCAGCGCCACCACCGCGGGCAGCAACAGTCGATAGGCGAGGAAACCCTTGAGACCGAGCGGCGTGACTGCCATGGCGTCGACGACGCCGTCATCGCGCTGATCCAATATCATGAGGCCGCCGATGATCCCGACCATCACGGGAGCAATCAGCAAACAGGTGCTCTGGATCAGCGGATACCAGGGGCTCAGATCGAACTGGTAATTGGCCAGCAGCCACTCGTTAAGCCAAGGCGGCAGCCATCGCAGCATCGGTAGAAAGACACCGACGCACAGCAGCAGCGTCCAGCGCAGCAGGGAATCGCGGGCGATACTTCGAGCGTCAGCGCGCAGCAGGCCGAGCAGCAGGCTGAGGCTGAAGGTTTTGCCAGGCTCGATGACCGTCGCCCTGCTCATCAGGGACCCCTCGCCATGTTGCGAGTGGCTCGGCTTGCCAGGATTTGTCCCGGCACCAGCCATAGGGTCGCCAGCAGCAGTGCGACAAGGAGTGTGAGGTTTGACGGAACTTCATTCACCTGGCCAGCCGCCGGAAGCACCGCGCTCTTCAGTAGGGTCAGTCCCGGGGTCAGCGGGTGCAGCCATAGCCACGGGCTGCTCCAGACGCCGACCAGCTCGATGGCCGGTACCAGCAGAAACAGAAAGGCCAGAGACGAGGGCATCAGGAAATCGCTTAACCCCCGATAGCGTTGCACCATGATCAGACCCAGCTGACACAGCAGACACGTCAGCAGGACGGCGCTGAGCAGCAGCATCAGCAGATGCACGCGCCAGACCGGCATCGTGACCAGCAGCGCTTCGCCAATCGCCAGCACCGACAGGACAAGCCCCCGGGCCGCAACCCACTCCGCGGGCCTGAGCGGGGTGAGAAACTGAGCGGCCAACGTCCCTTCTGTTTTCTGGAGCAGCACCAGGGCTGCGGCGAAATAAAACCCGTTGAAGATAAAAATCTCCAGCAGCACCAGGCTGATAATCCAGTCTTTAAGCACCGTGCCCATCCAGATGAGCAGCGCCAGATGCACGATCGTGACAAACGCTGCGGCCACAAAAAAACCGTTGCGCCAGGCGAGCAGCAGGTCGCATCGGGCGCTCGCCAGCAGCCGCCGCAGCAGGCCCGGCTGAAGAGCGGCTGGCGTCAGCGACACGTCAGACAAGGCTGGCCCCGGTGAGCTTTCGGAAGATTTCGCTTAAGGAGGCTTCCTCAGTGTGCATCGTTTGCAGCGCCTGAGTTTTGATGACTTCCTGGAATCGCGCGTTCTCGGCCAGGCCGTCGAGCGCAAAGCTCTCGACTTTGGGTGCGTCAGCCTCGCCGAAGGTCACGGTCAGCTCCGCTCGTCCGTGCTGTCGTTTCAGCCGTCCCGGTTCGTCCACCACCGCGATGGCGCCGTCGATAAGAAACGCCACCCGGTCGCAGAGTCGATCGACGGACAGCATGTCGTGCGTCGTCAAAAAAATGGTTTTTCCCGCGTCGCGTTCGCGGCGAATAATGTCCTCGACCTTCGCAACGCTGGCGGGATCCAGCCCGCCGCCGGGCTCATCGAGAAACAGCACCTTCGGATCATGCAGCAGCGCACGCACCAGTCCGAGCCTGGTCATCATGCCCTTCGAATAGCTGCCGACCCGCTGTTCAGACGCATCGGCAAGCCCCAGTTCCTCCAGGTGCGACCGCCAGCGTTGGTCGGAAACGCCATAGAGCGCCTGAAAGAACTGGAGATTCTCACGGCCGGTCAGACGTAGAAAATGGGTTGGGAGCTCGAAGGCCACGCCGATGTGATGGTAGAGCTCTCGACCCCAGTCGGCGACCGGACGACCGAGAATGTCGACCTTTCCATCGACCGACGCCAGCTGCCCGGTTAAAACGCGCTGGGTGGTTGATTTGCCGGCCCCGCTCGGGCCGACGAAACCTAGAATCTGGCCCGGCGCCACGTCAAAGGTGAGATTCTTCAGCGTCGGCGCCGGCGCCTTTGGATAGCGGAACGACAGATCAGAAACCTGGATCACGGTGCAAAGCTCAGCATGACGACCACTCCCGAAAACGTCAGCGCAACGCCACCCAGCTTTCTGCCGTTGAGCGGCTCCCCGAGAAACGCCCAGGCCAGAAGCACAATAAACCCGCTGGCCGATTCGTTGAGCACCGAGGCGATGGACGCCAACGTGTATTTGTAGCCCGCCTGCCAGAAAATCATCGACAGGTAGCTGCCAAAAAAGCTGGCCAGCGCAATCTGGCCCCAGCGATGAGGCTGGCGCAGCTGGGTCATGACCCGAGCGCTGCGCCGGGTCAGGACCATCACCACCAGCATACCGGCGAGGCCCGCAAACAGTCGAATCTGGACGATCCAGAGTACGTCGTGGGCCTCGAGGATTCGCTTGACCATGACGATCCCGACCGCCATCAGAAACACCGACAGCAGACCGAGCGACACTCCGCTGATCAGCTGCGTCGGCGCCACCTCGGATCGGCCGCCGCGCGCAACCAGCAACACGCCGCCGAGCACCAGAAAGAAGCCAGCAAACTGCAGCGGCGCCAGCCGTTCGCCGAGGAACAGGGCGGATAAGCCGATAATGCTGGGGCTGAACATGGCCGCAACGATGCCGGTTCGGCCAGCTCCGATTCGGTAGAGACAGGCGAAATACAGCGTGTCAGCCGCGGCCAGTCCAATCAGCCCGGAGAGCAGGCAGATCAGCCACTCCTGCGGTGACAGCTGGGGTGGGGTGGGTCCGGACAGCAGCAGTAGTGTCGGCGTCAGCAGCGCAAGCCCAATGAGATTCTTCACCAGATTCAGGGTGAACGGGCCCATCGATTCGCCGGACTGCTTATAGAGCGTGATGGCGATGGCCCAGCAGACGGGGCTGGCCAGCGCGTAGAGCTCGCCCTGGCCGATATGGGAAAACGTCATGGGTTCAGGTCAGAGCATTGCGCAGCGTAGCGAAGGCCTGTTCAAACTCCTGGCGGTTATACGCCGGCTGCGGCAGGCTGACCCGAACCGCGTGACGGCGCTCGCCGGCGGTGCAAACCAGATCGAAGCCGAAACGGTCCAGACTCACCACGCGCCCTGCTTCCGGCCAGTCCAGGCCCGAGACCCCTCGGCCGATGGCCGCCAGTTCGTCGCTGTAGTGGTCGTTCATCTGGTGCATGGTCCACGGAGCATCCTCGCCCAGCGGATCGGGTTTGGCCTTGCGGTAATCCATTGCGTCCACCCAAACCGCCCGGCCGGATCCGGCGATATAGCGCACGCCGCGGACGTCGATTTGGAAAAACCGCATTCCCTCGAGATTGATGTAGGGTTCCGCGTCCGGATGGCGCTTGAGGTAATCACGCACCAGGTCGCTCCGGTCTTCGGCAGGCTGGGCCTCTCCGAGCAGAGTCACCCTGGGAATCAGCAGTGCCTCGTGTTCCGCCAGGTGCGCGTTCACCAGCAGGGACGCTTTGGGGCTGGCGCTCAGGTAACGAAAGTGTTCAGCGCGCTCGTGGAGCAGCACAACCACGTCACCCTGTGACAGCGGCAGATAGTCGATCACCGACCCGTAGGGATAGCCACCGTCCGTTGCCAGCGTCGAAATGACGCCATGGTAATGACAGTGCACCAGCGTCTTGGCCAGCTCTGCAACGCTGAGTTTGTGCATCGAGCGTCGTCCCGCGGAAAGGCGAGCATTATGCCACCATCGCGTACGAACCTGGGTCTGGCGACCGCTCGGCTTTTTGTTCCGCGCAAAAAAAACCTCCGGGCCAGCCGGAGGTTTTTTGTTTGCCGGCGTA
>JBCCCR010000062.1 GCA_039033415.1 Pseudomonadota bacterium
AGCCGGCGAATCATCTCTCCGGGCGCCCGATCGGTGCACTAACCCAGAGCGCAGTCTCTGCGCAGTTCGAGCCGAGCGCGCGCAGCGCGCGACGCACCCCGCAGGGAGCGGAGCGACTGAGCGGCCCCCTCGAGGGGTGAGCCGGCAGAGCCGGCGAATCATCTCTCCGGGCGCCCGATCGGTGCACTAACCCAGAGCGCAGTCTCTGCGCAGTTCGAGCCGAGCGCTTAGCCACCTACGACCGCGTTAATCGTAAACCCCGCGATTCGCCTGAGCTGAGCCTCATCACCGAAAGCCTTCTCCATCACAACAAGTCCCCGGGCTACGGCGACCAGGTGTTCGGCGGTCAGGTGCGGATCGCCGGTGAACTCGCCGGAGCCCAAGCCGTCGGTCAGCGCGCCTGAGATCAGTTCGATCAAGCGCTGCAGGAGGTCAGCAAATGCTTGCTTGGTGGTGTCCTGGGTATCTGCAAGAGAGGGAATTTCCATTAACGCCCGCGTGGTGGGGCAGCCGCGATGTGGTGTGCCCGTACAGTAGTTGCTGATGGAGTAGTCGTAAAAGTCCAGGAGCCGCTGGCGCAGCGGGCCACGGCTGACCCGGCGGGCAACGTTGTCGAGGTAGTCGTCGGCATATTGCCGGTAGGCTCTTAGGAACAGCGCCTCTTTGCTGCCGTAGGCGTTGTACAGGCTGCCGCGCTGCACGCCGACCTCGCGGGCGACGTCGGAGAGCGACGTGCCGCGGACGCCTTTGCGCCAAAACTGCTCGAAGGCGGCGTCCAGCACCCGTTGCTCCTCAAACTGTCTTGGCCTCATCCGGCTCCCTCCGTCAGCGCTTTATGGTCGCACGATATTTGACAGCATGACAAAAACTGCTATTTTTGACGAGGTGTCAAAAATAGTCGTCGAGAACGGCTTGGGAGCAATCAGGTGTTCATACCGCGAAAGGGCGAGCCAGCGAATCAGATCAGTCGGCCCGATCAGTATGTGGTGTATGGCTGGGGCCGAAGCTACTTCACCCACAAGCTCACCGCCGCCCTGGACTACTACAACGCCAAGTGGGAGATGCGGCCAAAGACCGCGGAGGTTGAACGTGAGCTCCGGCTGCGTTCGGGGACGCACCAGGTGCCGGTGCTCCACACGCCGGAAAACTGGATGATTGCTGACACCACGCCGCTGCTGCGGATGCTGGACGCCCGTTTCCCTGACCGCGCGATGTTTCCGGACGGCGCGCTGGGTGTGCTGGTACACATGGTGGAGGAGTATTTCGACGAGTGGATTGCCCGCACGACCGTTCACTGGCGCTGGAACTATCCTGAAAACCACGAGCAGCTGTCGCTCGACGCTGCCTACGGTGATTCGGAGCTCGCGAGCCGTATCGCCGAATGGGGCGTAAAGGTTTGCCGCGCGACCGGCGTCAGCAGCCAGCAGCAGCAGGCGGCCGCGGAAGCCGAGTACCGACGCATCCTGGACGCGGTGACCACGCAGCTTGCGCAAACGCCTTTTCTGCTGGGGAGCCGCCCGTGCGCCGTCGACTGTATTGTCCTCGCGGGGCTAAGAGCTCACTTCTTCCACGATCCCGCGCCCCGGAACGCGCTCTATGACGCTTACCCTGCAGTGGTTGCCTGGGTGGAGCAGGACGCGGCGCAGTGGCATGGCGAAGGAAACCTCGAGCTTTTCCCCAAGGCCACGTCCTTTGCGCGATTTGTCTTAGGCGAGATGGTTGGTACGTACCAGCCTTATGTGCTGGGCAACCGACACGCGCTTGAGCAGGGAGATCGAGCGTTTGTGATCAACGTTTATGACGAAGCGGTCAGCTACCTGGCGCGCCCCTACATCGAGGAGTCGAGGCGCATGATTGTCGACCGGATTGCCGGCGATCTCACGACAGTCGATCAAGCTGCGGTCCGCGCGTGGCTTGGAGAGGTGGGGCTCGAAAAAGCGTTCGCGGATTAAGTGCCCCAACGCGCGGCAGCTGATCGGCGCCCGTTCGATATTTGAAAAACGGGCCCACACCCGTCGCTCAGCCTAGGGTGACGGCGCCTTGCTGAGCTGCACGTCGGCGACCGGCTCCGACGGGTAGTAGTACACGCGTGTTATCAGCGGCCCCGAAAACTCGTAGACCGACATCGACTGCTGCGACTGCAAACCGTTCTCACCGTTCCAGCTGGCGATCTCAACCGCGCTGACGCGCTGGCCGGAAACCATCATGGCGGCAATTTTCGATTGACAGGTTGTGCACGACTGAAAGTAGCCATCCATCGCGCTGATCAGCGCAGCCTTCCCCTCAACTTCAACCGTCACCGCGGCCGCGGATACCGATAGCCACTGAATCTCGTCGGTGACCAGTTCTCCCATGGCCCTCGAGTCGTGCGCATTGAAGGCCGCCAGAAAATCTCGGACGATCTGGGCGGGTTCAGCTGCGTCCCCGGTTTGAGCGAAGGCGAGTTGCGTCACCGCTAGCAGCAACAACACGAGGAGGCCTGGCCGCCTTCGCGCTTCTGACGCCCGCCGGCACCGGGCTTGAGCTGAGCCTAAAGCTGCCATAGGCCGTGGTGCACGTCACCCTGGATGTAGATCGCAAAAGTGCCTTTGCCCGGGATTTCCAGCGGCGGGTGCGCCACCTCAGCGCCGCCGCTCGTGGCGGCCTCAAGCGCTGCTTCAATATTGTCCGTCAGCCAATAGGGCCGAATCGTCGGCTGCTCGGACTCGTGCATGGGGGCTCGAACCCCCAGCATCGAGCCATCGGCCATCGCCGTGGTCCTCGCGCCGCCAAGGAGCTGATCGGGTTCACTGAAATGCGCGCCAAGCGCGTTTTCGTAGGCGGCACAAACGGCTTCAGCGTTCGTCGCGACAACTTCCAGATATTGAATCTTCATTTCTTCGTCCCTCCGGTGCCAGTCGACAGCTTAGCAAGCGATGCGGCCAAACGCCGCTTCCCGCGCCGGGCAACAGACCTGGTTCGGTGGGACGCTGTCCGACCTGTGGTGGCGCCCAGGACAGCCAGTCTTAGCTCAAACGCCTAAAGAAAACCCCATCGACTTGAGCTCGGACTGCAGCTCTCGGTTCTGACTCGCGCTGAGGGCCACCAGCGGTGGGCGAACGCGGTTCCAGGTGGGGTCATTCCTGGCGCCGGCGATGACCGCTTTGAGCGCTGGGATCATCGGATAGCGAGAAATCCTGTCTCTGACGCTGTTGAGCGCGCTCTGCTGTGCGTCCGCATCCGGGGCTTGATAATTTTGCTGCAGACGGGCGATTGCCGCGGGATTGATGTTAGCCGTGGCCGAGATGCAGCCCGCCCCGCCTGCCCGCATCGTTTGCAGGAGGAAGGCTTCACTGCCGGCGTACACCCGAAAGCCGTCCCAGTGTCGCTCGAGCAAAGCGGCCGTGTGACGCCAGTCTCCGCCGCTGTCTTTAATGCCGGCGATGATCCCGGGGTAAGCCTTCAGCAGCCGTTCGATCAGCTCCAGCGACAGTCCAACCTGGGCAACCGGCGGGATGTGGTAAAGCAAAATCCGCAGGTTTGGGTCGCCAACCCGTTGGATCACCTCACTAAAGCTCGCATACAGACCCTCGTCGCTAACGCCCTTGTAGTAAAACGGCGGCAGCATCAGCACGCCAGCGCACCCCCGACTAACGGCATGACGGGTCAGCGCCACCGAATCGGGCAACGCGCAGCAGCCGGTGCCCGGCACTAGCCATTGCGGGTCCACGCCGCCGTCGAGCATTTCGTCAAGGAGTTGGATCTTCTCGTCGACCGACAGGGAGCTCGCCTCGCTGTTGGTGCCAAAGACGGCCAGTCCCACCTGCTGGCCGAGCAACCACCGGCACTGATCCACCAGCCTGGCGCCGTCGGGGGCCAGGTCAGCGTCGAAGGGTGTAACCACCGGGCTCATTACGCCCGGCAATAGATTTTCGGTCATTTCAAAAATTCGGCTCCCGTCGATCGAAGGGCATTTGAGTGAGCAAACGGCCTGTGCCTGCAGGCGTCAGGGCCCGTGAAGAAAAATGTTCAGCAGCAAATACAGTACTATGAGGCGCAAATGATAAAAATGTAGCGATCTCAACGTTTCCTAGGGGAATTCCATGATGGCATTAATCGACTTTCTGTTCCGCTGGTTCCACGTACTGTTTGGCATCGTGTGGATTGGTCTCCTGTACTACTTCAACTTTGTGCAGGGTGAGTATTTCAAGGAGGCAACAGCCGATGCGAAAGCCGACGCGCTGAAGAAACTAGCGCCCCGGGCGCTCTGGTGGTTTCGCTGGGGAGCGATGTTCACCTTCATCACCGGCCTTTACCTGATCCATACGCTGGGCGTGGGTTTCAACCAGTACATCGCGACGGGCGCCCTGGCGGGTATCTTCATGTTCCTGAACGTCTGGCTGGTGATCTGGCCGGCCCAGAAAATTGTCTGCGGCATAGTCCCGGGTGATGCCGGCAAGGCGGGCCCGAAGGCGCTGCTGGCGTCCCGGACCAATACCCTGCTGTCCGGTCCCATGCTCTACGGCATGCTTGCATCAAAACACGGCACCTACAGCGCTGAGGGCTTCGGTCAAGCACTGAGCAGCTTTGACGATATTGGGTTTCTTGCGGGGCTTGGCATCATCGTGCTGCTGGAAATCAACGCGTTGGTAGGCAAGCTGGGGCCGATTGCCAGCGTGGTTGGCGTCATTCACATGAGCGTGCTGCTGACGGCGGTCATCTTCGGCCTAATGCACTTCCTGTAGAGCGATCCTGGCTGGCGATCGGCTCGGGGGAGCCGACGCTGGCAGATCACCTGGCCTTGCTGGGACGTTGACACTAACTTGGCTTTTCCCGCTTTAAGCTGGGGGATTGCCTGGGACGGCTGGAACCACTCATGAAGCGTTTTTTTGGGGCGATAGTCATCACCGCAGCAATTGCCGCTGGCGGGTGGTGGTTTTATCAGTCCAATTCGGCATTAGAAAGCGGCGCCGCACCCGCCCGCGGGCGATTTAACGTCACCCCTGTGGTTGGGGTGACGCCAGTCGCTCTACAAACGTTTGTGCAAAACGTTGAGGGGCTCGGCACGGCGCGGGCCAACGAGTCGGTCACGATCACCGCCAAGCTCACCGATACGGTGCGACGCATCAACTTCGAAGACGGTCAGATGGTTGAGGCAGGCACGGTCCTGGTCGAGCTGACCAACCGCGAGCAGGAGGCGCTGTTGGCGGAGGCCCGGGCGGCGCTAGGCGACGCGGAAGCACAGCTGAAACGCATTAACGATCTCGGCGCCCGGGGTCTAGCAGCGCAGTCTGAGGTTGACCAGGCGGTGGCCGCAGCTGACGGCGCAAAAGCCCGGCTCAATACCGTGCTCGCCCGCCTCCAGGATCGTCTGATCCGCGCGCCATTCGCGGGCCTTCTGGGTTTCCGTCAGGTCAGCCCTGGCAGTCTGGTGACGCCGACCACCGCCATCACAACCCTGGATGACGTATCGGTCATCAAGCTCGATTTCACCCTGCCAGAGACGCAGCTGAGCTTTCTGCAGCCCGGCCTGTCCATCAACGCCCGGAGCGCGGCGTGGGGCGACCGGGCGTTTACCGGCAAAATTTCCTCGATCGGCTCCCGCATCGATCCGGTGACCCGCGCCGTCGAGGTTCGCGCCGTCATGGACAACAGCGACGGACTGATCCGGCCCGGGATGCTGATGTCGGTGGCCGTGGCCAGCAACGAGCATCGGGCGCTGGCTGTTGGCCAGGGGTCGCTGGTGTCGATCGGCAACGTCACCTACGTGTACGTCGTAGACGATTCCGATACGGCGCACCGCCGTGAGGTTGAGCTGGGCCTGCGAACCTTCGACGAGGCGGAGGTCCTGAGCGGCCTGCGTCCGGGTGAGCGAGTAGTCACCGAAGGCGTCGGCAACATGCGTGACGGCATCAAGGTCACCGTCAAGGGGCAGGGCCAGGCAAGGGCCCCAGCCGTTGGTGGCCCCGCCGGCACCCCCGCCCGGGTCTAGGAGACGACAGAACACGTGGTTAAACGAAAAAAACGGCAAAACAAC